>JAILPA010000106.1 GCA_024690505.1 Prevotella sp. | reverse complement strand
GTCCCATTATAAGAACGTGCCGTTTGAGATACCTGAAAGTTGGACTTGGTGTAGGGTTGACGATTTTGCTTATGTTGCTTCTGGTAGCACTCCAAGTAAGGATGCTTTTGTAGAAAAAGGAATCCCATATATAAAGATGTACAATCTGCGAAAGCAACAAATTGACTTCTTCTTTCATCCACAATACATAAAGCCAGAGGTGCATAATGGCAAACTACAAAGATCAAGGACTGAGGTAGGTGACTTGATTATGAATATTGTTGGGCCTCCCCTTGGCAAACTTGCAATTATTCCATCTGACTTACCAGAAAGCAACTTCAATCAAGCCGCTGTATTGATTAGATCATATATGTACAAAAAGATTTTGGTTCATTATCTCTTTTACTATCTGTCTGAAATGTCAGAAATCAAGGCGCAGAATTATTTCTACTATTTCGATTTTCCGAAGGGTTACATCTGATTATGCTATAAATACCCCGGCTTATATTTGCATATATGGCACAAATTATTTATCTTTGCAGCGAGCAAAAGACAACAGGAGCTTTCGCATTCAAGCACGAATCACGATATGGGCAATGTGCCAGACATCAAGCTGTTCGACCTTGCTAAAATAGAAAAGGAATGATATATGAAGCCAGCAAAGATTTTCCAGCAGTATATTTGGATTGTGAATACGCTGCGGCAATATAAGATGTTGTCGCTCGAACAGCTGAACAAACTATGGATGAAGGATGAGGTGATTGGGGGTGAAGCCCTGAACCGCAAATCGTTCTTGCGCCATAAGGATGCCATACTCAACATGTTTGGCATCGTGATAGAGTGCGACATGGAGCATGGCTACAAGTACTTTATCAGCAATCCGGAGGTGATCAACGATGACACGATAGAGGGCTGGATGCTTTCTACGCTTACCGTGAATACGGTTCTTTCCGACAGTGTCTCTCTCAGGAATCGCATTCTTTTGGAGAACGTGCCTGCCGGTGAAGAATACTTACAAACTATCATACTGGCCCTTAAGACAAACAGACGACTGAAAATTACTTACCAGCGATTTGGGCTTGAGAGTTATGAGAAAACGGTATCGCCATACGCCCTGAAGCTTTTCCGACAGCGATGGTATATCCTGACCTATACTGGCAGGCACATGGCTACATACGCGCTCGACAGGATGCTGTCGGTGGAAATCTCTGACGAGACTTTTGAAATGCCGGAAGGATTTTTACCTGAGAATTACTTTGCAGAATACTATGGCATCACGACTGACGATACGCCAATGGCACATGTGGTGATCAGAGCGTATGGAAATGTGCCGAACTATCTGCGGACGCTGCCCCTGCATGCATCGCAGAAGGTGATAGAGCATACTGATGATTATACGGATTTCTCGTACGACATCCGTCCTTCAGCCGATTTCGTGCATGAACTGATGTCGTATACTGACGGCTTGGAAGTGCTTGAGCCAATAGAGCTGCGCAAAAAAATATATAACTCTTTGCAGGCATCAGTTGACAGATATTTATATAAAAATGTGTAACTTTGCTCCATAAACACAACACAACGACTATGAAGAGAGTAAAAACGATGACAATGTGGCTGGTCGCCCTTGCGCTGACGGCTATAGGCATGAAGGCACAGACGTGGCAGAGTGTAGCCCTGTCGAGACAGATCACCCATCCGCAGCCCATGACCGGCCTGGTGCTTTGGCCCGACGAGGCTGAAGACCGCCATGCCAACTATGGTGAGAGCATACAGCTGGAGTTCTCCTATTGTCTGCCCTACAAGGTAGTAAAGGGATGCAGCGATGACGGCGCCATCGACTACGACTGGTCATCGTTCGACGAGTTGCTGGACGAAGTCGCCGGCCGCGGCCACCAGCTGGTGGCACGTTTCCGCTACGAGTATCCTTCGGGAACTGACGTCGATGGGAAGAAGGGCACCACGGCCGTGCCACAATACATCAAGCAACGGGACGACTACCACGAGACCTATTCGAGCAACCCCGGCGGTGACGGCCCCACCTACTATGCCGACTGGAGCAATGTCGAGCTGCAGCGGTTCACTCTGCAGTTCTACGCAGACTTCGCCTCGCGCTATGCCCACGACCCGCGCCTGGCATTCCTCGAGGTGGGCTTTGGCCACTGGTCGGAGTATCACATCTATGGCACAAAGCTACAGTTTGGTGTCAACTTCCCCTCGAAGGCATTCCAAAAACAGTTCTTCCTACACATGAGCAGCGTTGCCGACGGACTGCCCTGGCTCGTATCCATCGATGCCAGCGACGATGAGTACTCGCCCGTCGTCGACGATGAGACGCTGATGTCGCTTCCATTTGGTCTGTTCGACGACTCGTTCATGCACAAAGACCACGAGATAGGCACTGCCGATGGCTACAACGAAGAGTACTGGAACGCCATCGGAAAGGGCACACGCTGGCAGCTGGGCGTCTGCGGTGGTGAGATAAGTTACTACAAGTCGAGCGACCAAAAGAACTTCCTCAACCCCGCCGGCATGTACGGCCACACCTGGGAGGAGCAGGCCGCTAAATACCACATAACCTTTATGATAGCCAACGACGCACCTGGCGGCACCTATGGCACCGCCGCCCGTTTCCGCGAGGCCTCTATGGCCACCGGCTACCGCTTTGAGGTAAGGGAATGTCTGACCGACGGCACCACCACCCGACTGCTCGTTGTCAACAACGGCATCGCACCCATCTACCGCGATGCTTGGTTTGCTGTAGACACCGTAGCCTCGGACACGTCGCTGCGTCTGCTGCTACCTGGCCAGGAGCAATGGGTGGAGATAGGCGCACCGCTGACCAATCCCGACGACCTTCATATCATCAGTCCAGCCATCCTCCCCTCTCAGGAGATTCAGTTCGAGGCCAACCTCTCTTCGGCAATCATCACAGCCCCTGCCGCCAGCGCCAGCATTCTGCCGGCATACAACCTCGCAGGACAGCGTCTGCACACCCACACAAAGGGCATCGCTGTCAGCAAAGGGCACAAGAAAATCGCAGGAACCGGCTTTTGATGGTTTAGTCGTTACCCCCTCAGTTCTTCCAGCTTGGCAAGAATATCCTCGGTCAGTAATTCCATGTCAGCAATGCACTTCGCATAATCCATCTCAGTAAACGAGCTGACAGAGGGATTCCAACGCATCAGGTATCTTTTAGGCTCCTTAGGGACAGGCACCACTTCAAACTGAATCTCCCAAATGCAGCTGTCACCCTTGGGATCTTCCACACTGGGCTTGCCTTGTCCTTGGAAGCGGAAGCGGATGCCTGGCTTGGTGTCTATACCGATAATTTTAGCTAGACAATTGTCATCGTTGCCAATGAGCAGCAAAAAGTCCAAAGTGTCCTTGACGGCGTAAGGGAACACACCGTTATTATATAAATAGCAGCCGTGGAACGTCGTTGGCATCTCGTCGACGATTAATAAGAGGTGGCCATTATTATTCTCCAGAATCTGGCGATAGTTGTTATCATTGATGTCTAAGGCAATATGTGTTATCTGGCCAGAGCGCACCTTGTCAATGACATCAACACCAACATTTACGGTAAGGACTACTTCAGCCATGTCAGGTTCCTTGTCCTTGTCTTCAGTCTTCATAGTTGCAGAGTTATCATATAGTACTTTTCGCGCGGACAAACCGCCGCGCACGAACGCATTCTTCTAACAGCACATCTACTCATTCTTTCATCCCTCATTCTTCATTCCTCAGAGTTCCCCGCCGTTGTATAGCTGGAAATACTGTCCACGGAGGGCCAGGAGTTCATCGTGGGTGCCATGCTCAGCAATGCGACCATGGTCGAGGACAATAATCTGGTCGGCATTGCGCACGGTGCTGAGGCGGTGGGCAATGACGAAGGTGGTGCGCCCTTGCATGAGGCTGTCCATGCCACGCTGCACGAGCTGCTCGGTGCGGGTGTCGACCGACGAAGTGGCCTCGTCGAGGATGAGCACAGGTGGATTGGCCACAGCAGCACGGGCAATGGCGAGCAGTTGTCGCTCGCCGGCACTGAGGTTGCCACCGTCGCCCTGAAGGATGGTGTGATAGCCATTGGCCAGACGGCGGATGAAATCGTGGGCGCCTACGAGCTGTGCGGCACGTACGCAGTCGTCATCGGTGGCATGGAGACTGCCGTAGCGGATATTGTCGAGCACGGTGCCGGTGAAGAGGTGGGTCTCTTGCAGCACGATGCTCATGCTGCGCCGCAAAGCACTCTTACGGATGTCGGCGATGGGGATGCCATCATAAAGTATGGTGCCGCTCTGAATGTCGTAGAAGCGGTTGATGAGGTTGATGATGGTGGTCTTGCCGGCACCGGTGCCGCCCACGAAGGCTATCTTCTGACCAGGCTGGGTGTTGATGTTCACATCGAACAGCACTTGCCGTTCGGGGGTATAGCCGAAGTCGACATGACTGAAGTCAACATCGCCCTGGACGGGGCCTCCACCTTCAGTTCTCTGCTCGTCGTCTGCTCCCGCTGTCCATACGCCATCGGTCACCGTCCAGTGTCCTTCGTCGGCTTCGGGCTCGGCATCGGCTAAGGCAAAGACGCGTTCGGCTCCCACCGAGGCGTTGAGCACAGAGTTGATCTGCTGGGATACGTGGCTAATGGGCTGGGTGAAGCTCTTGTTCAGTTGCAGGAAGGCTACGATGGTGCCCAGGGTCAGGGTGAGAGAATCGAGAAATGAGAAATGAGAGAGGCAGAGGGTGGCGCCAACCACGGCAATGAGTACATAGCCCAGATTAGAGAGGTTGGCGTTGACAGGCATCACAATGTTGGCAATCCTGTTGGCACTGCAGGCCGAAGTACGCAGCTGCTCGTTGATGATTTGGAACTGAGCGATGGCCTGCTGTTCGTGGCAGAACACCTTGACGACTTTCTGACCAGTCATCATCTCCTCGACGAAGCCGTTCACGCTGGCCAGGCTCTCCTGCTGGGTGCGGAAATAGCCGCGCGACCACTGTCCGAGGCGGGTGGTGGTATAGACCATAACGGCGGCGATGAGGATACTGACGATGGTGAGGGGCACTGATAGCACCACCATCGACGTGAAGGTGGCAACAATGGTGATGACCGATGAGAAGACCTGTGCCATGGCGGTACTGATCATCTGGCGCAACGAGTCGACATCGTTGGTATAGACCGACATCAGCTCACCGTGTGAGTGCTGGTCGAAATAGCTTATGGGCAGCTGCTCCATGCGTTCGAAGATGTGTTTGCGCAGGCGTAGCATGGTGCCTTGGCTGACGTTGATCATCAGGCGGTTGTAGGCATAGCTGGCGGCCACGCCCAGGAGGAGCACGAGCCCCAGGCGTACAAGAGCCTGAAGAAGTGAGGCATACTGGGGATTAGCTGCCTGTGTAAGAGGGATAATGTAGTCGTCGATGAGGGTGCGTGTGAAGAGTGTCGATGCCAGCGACGTAAGGCTGCTCACGACAATACACGCCAGCACGGTGATGATGCTGAAGCGATAGTGGCGCATGACGAAGGTAAACAGTCGCAGCATGACGCGACGCTGCTGCTTCGTTGCCTTGGGCAGTCCGGCGGGCTGACCCATGCCGCGTGATCCGCGATCGAACGAGGGCTGTCTCATGCTGCACCTCCTTTCCCCGAGTCGAAGTCGCCGACATCGGCAAGCTGAATGTCACATATCTCCTTATAAAGGGCATTGCTCTGAAGCAGATGCTCGTGGGTATCGAACCCGCTCACGGCACCACCGTCCATCACCAGAATGCGGTCGCAATGGCGCACACTGCTGATTCGCTGGGCAATGATGATCTTCGTGGTTTGGGGCAGTTCCTCGCGGAAGGCACTCTGAATGAGGGCATCGGTGCGGGTGTCGCAGGCCGAGGTGGAATCGTCGAGCACTAGGATGCGGGGCTGTTTCAAAAGGGCGCGGGCAATGCAGAGACGCTGTTTCTGACCGCCCGAGACGTTGGTGCCGCCTTGCTCAATGCGGGAATCGTACTGCTGGGGCATCGCCATGATGAAATCGTCAGCCTGAGCCATGCGACAGGCGGCACGGCACTCTTCCAGCGTGGCATCGGTCTTGCCCCAGCGCAGGTTGTCAAGAACGGTGCCGCTGAAGAGGGTGTTCTGCTGCAGCACCACACTCACGGCATTGCGCAGGGTGTCGAGGGCGTAGTCCTTCACGTCATTGCCGCCCACTATCACCTGGCCTTTCGTGGGGTCGTAAAGTCGGCTGATGAGGTTCACCAGCGTGGACTTGCCCGAACCGGTGCCGCCTATGACACCTATCGTCTGGCCGCTCTCAATGCGGAAGCTGACGTTGAAAAGAGCAGAACGCCGATGGGCCTTGCTGCCCTCGGTGGCGTGGTCGGAGGAATCGGGATAGTCGAACCTCACATTGCGGAACTCCACACTACCATCGGCCATCTGTGCCTGTGGGTTGGCTGGGCTGGTTATGCTGGCACGGTGCTCGATGACCTCGCTGACACGGGCGGCTGAGGCAGCGCTCTGGGTGAGCATGACGAAAATCATCGACAGCATCATCAACGCCTGAAGGATTGACATGACATAGGTGAAAAGCGACGTCAGCTCGCCCGTGGTGAGGGTGCCGCCCACAATGAAATGGGCACCCCACCACGAGAGGGCAATGATGCAGCCGTAGACCACAAGGTTCATCACAGGATGGTTGAGCGCCATCAACCCCTCGGCACGTGTGTAGAGGCGATAGAGGGCATCGGCAGCACGACCAAACTTGCGGGTCTCGTAGTCCTCGCGTACAAATGCTTTCACCACGCGAATGCCCTGGACGTTCTCCTGTACGCTCTGGTTCAGTTCGTCGTATTTCACGAACACCTGCTGGAAGAGCCTCGACACACGGGAAATGATGAAATAGAGCGAGACACCCAGCACCGCCATAGCTACAATGAAGATGAGCGACAGACGGGGGTCGATGACCAGACACATCACCACCGACAGGAACAAGCGGAAGGGTGCGCGTACCGTGATGCGGAGAATTTGCTGAAAGGCATTCTGGAGCGAGTTGACATCGGTCGTCATACGGGTGACAAGACCAGAAGTGGAGTATTTGTCGATGTCGGCAAACGAGAAGGTCTGAATATTGCGGTACATGGCCAGACGCAGGTTAGCGGCAAAGCCAGTAGAGGCATAGGCAGACACACGACCTGCCAAGATGCCGAAGAGCAGCGACAGCAGTCCCATTCCTACCATCAAAAGCCCGTAGAGGTAGACAGCCTGCATGTCGCCCGCCATCACGCCGCGGTCGATGAGCATAGCCGTGACGTAGGGGATGAGCACATCCATCACCACCTCCAAGGCAGTCAACAGGGGAGTGGCGAGGGCCGGTCGCTTGTATTGTCCTATCTGTTGGTATAGAGTCTTAAGCATTGATGTCTTTCTGATTTGGTAAGCATGTATGTCTAGTTTCTATAATGGTCTGTCCGAAGGATTACAGAAAGTCGAAGCCCACGCTCTTGGTTGCCGACCGTGCTATGCGCTGATAGACAAGTCCCAGCTCAGCAAAATGGACGAGGGACTGCATGGCGGCTTTCTGAAGGGCCGGCTCGGAGCTCTGCAGGGCAGCCAAAGCCTGGTCTACAAACTCATTGATGCCGCGCTCGTTGGGTTCCTGCCCGCGCATGAAAAGGCGGCTCAGCACATGATAGCCGCATATCTGAGGCAGGGCGTCGGGCGATGCCAGCCAGCGGTAGGCCACTTCGGCAGCAAAGGGCAGTTGCTGATACAGATTGAAGGCGGCCTGCTCGGCAATCTCAAGGGTGGGTGTCTGCTCCATCCAGATGTCAATTACCTCGGGCAGCACTTCGTCGGCAGGCATCAGCATCGTGGCCAGTATCTTGCATTCACGGATGTTCTCCTTCCACAAAGCAATGGCGAGGTCGTACTGGTAGTGAGGCTGGGACTGAAGCTGGGATTTGATTTCATCGGCCATTTCCCGCAGACGGGGCAAAGTGGCGCCCCAGTTCAGGTGATAGCCGAGGCCTTTCTCCCGCATCGACTGGGCCACGGCGCCATCCATCATCTGACGGAACGACCGCTTGATTTCTTTTATTTTATCATTGATGTCTGTCATATACCCATTCCTCTTTGCGGCGGGCAAACCGCCGCGCACGAACTCAATCATTATTTGCGGCAGGCAAACCGCCGCGCACGAACTCAATCATTATTTGCGGCGGGCAAAGCGCCGTACACGAACTCATTTCTCATTCATCATGTCCCTTCAGATTAACGTAGCGTATTCGGTACCATATCGAAGCATCTGATGGGCATAGCTCTCAGAGTAGTTCACCTGAATGTCAGCGATATGGCCGTCGGAACCAATGACGGGCAACAACCAGGGATTGATAAACCCCTTGTAGGGAGCCAAGTCAAGCCGCTTGTAGCGTTCAAGCACCTCAGCATGAAGCTCGGCATCAACCTTGACGCCATATGTCTCGACCAACTGCCGCGCAGCCGCATAGTCGCCTTCGCTCTTTATGCGCTGTACCTCGGCTAAGAGCGTGGCAATGAGAGAACGCAGACGCTCGTAACTATCTACAGCCAAGAACGTTTTGCCATTGCGTCTCAACAAATGCATAGCTTCGCCTTGGGCCAGACACCAATGGGCAATGAGCGCACGGTTTCTCATGTGCGCCTCCTCGATCTGTCGTCCTGGCTCTATACGTACCAGTTGCGTCATCAGTCCGTTCATCATGTACGTATAGTAGTGCGATTTGTAGGCCTCGGCATTGGGGAGCAATCCCAGCTCCACCAGCTTCGGGTCGGCCATATAATAAAGTCCGAAGAGGTCGGCACGGGCCTCCTCTATCGTGTTGCCATATGCTTTCAGTGCATCGGGATCTACCCCAGGGAGGAGCTGGCCGCTGCCATGACCCAGGCATTCGTGCAGGTCGGTATGCAAGTCGTCGCACACATCACCATAGCTCTCAATCATTGCAAGGGTATCGCTGTCGATGACGAATTCCTCCTTAAAGCCATTTCCATGGGCGGCTTTGTTGTAGGCATCGGTAATATTGCTGATGGTGATGCTCTTCGACCCGTAGCGTGCACGGATCCAGTCGGCATTGGGCAGGTTGATTCCAATAGCAGTGGATGGATACTCGTCGCCCCCCAGCATGGCTGCACAGATGACGTTGGCCGAGACGCCCTTCACCACAGGCTTGCGGAAGCGCGGGTCGACAGGTGAGTGATCCTCGAACCACTGGGCATTGCGGCTAATGGTCTGAGTACGCTGTGTAGCCTCTTCGTCGATATACTCCACCAGTCCCTCCCATGAACCTTTCAGTCCCAGCGGGTCACCGTAGACCTCAATAAAGCCGTTGATAAAGTCGACCTTTCCTTCAAGGCATTGCAGCCACTCGATGGAATAGCGGTCGAAGAGACGCAGGTCACCCGTCTGATAATACTCTATGAGGAGTGCGATGACATGCGCCTGCTGCTCGTTCTCGGCCACTCCCTTTGCCTTTTCCAACCAGTAGACAATGTGGCGGATGGCATTGGCGTAGCGCCCATTGGCCGACCACACCTCCTCCTCTACCCCACCGTCGGGGCACTTGACAAGCGTTGAATTCAGGCCGTAGGAAGGTGGCTGCTCGTCATCAGCCTGCTTTTTCGACGCATAATATGCCTCGGCTTCCCCCTGGGTGACGCCCTGATAGAAATTGCAAGCCGACGTCTGCAGCAAATCTGTCCCGTCGGCTTTGTTCACCCTTTTGGGAAGCACGTCGGGCTGGAAGATGACGGGGAAGAGCACACGACACAAGTCATCCACCGACTCACCTTCGTCCAGCGGCAGGCGGCGGGCATCGACACGGTGAAGGGCACTATCCAGGAAGTCCTCACTGAAAGCTGGGACAAACTTGTCGCATCCATAATGATGATAAATGCCACTTGAGAACCAGACACGCTTCAGATAGACCTCCAGAGCCTGAAAATCGGGCGTGTCATGCGAGATGAGCCTATCAGTGTAGATGACTTCAAGGGTGCGACGTATAAGCAGATTGTACTGACCAAACTGGTCGAAGGTGATGTCGCGTCCATAAAGTGTCGCCTGCGAAAGATAATAGACGAGCTGTTTCTGCTTGAGGGAAAGCTTCTCGAAGCCGTTCAGCCGATAGCGCAACATCTGTAGGTCGGCGAAGCGCTCGTCCTGATATTTGAATGTCTCTTGTTCCATTCTCAGTTTTATGTCCGTGTCGGTTTACGTTTCAAGTCGGCCTTTTGACGCCGCAATTCAGTATCCTAATAGCAAAAAGTAACCTCTATTTCAGCAAAGGACAACTTTGGACTCCCCAAAGGACAACTTTGGACTCCTCAAAGGACAACTTTGAGAAGCCCCAAGCGCAAACGCGCCTGATTCGTTGTACTCCATTGCCGAAAAGAAGACGAAATCACTTATTGCTTCTTCTTTGTCTTGGATACCGCCTGCTGGGCATGTTGCCTCCGATACTCCTTCGGGGTGATGCCTATGTTCTTGAAGAACGATGCATAGAACGACTGACGATTTGCGAAGCCCACCATATCGCTGACCTCCTCAATGCGCAAATCCTGATAGCGCTTGTCGGTAAGGATCGACATAGCCTCTTCAATGCGATACTTGTTGACGAACGATGTGTAGTTCATGTGAAAACGCACATTCACCACAGCAGACACATAGCGGGTGTTTGTCCCCAAATCGGATGCCAACTGTTTAGCAGAATACCCCTTGTCCTTGTATTTTTTCTGCATAACAATAAGATTCAGGATACGCTCCTTCAGGTCATCCATCAGAGCAGGATTAACAAGCGTACGGTAGGACGCTTCCCGCTCTTTTCTTTCAGTGATGTTATACTTAGCCATAACTTCTTAAGGTTTATGTTTATTCGTCTGCAAAAATACGATTTTTTTGTGAATTATTGAACAATTTCCAAGAAAAAATATGCCATAATTATCATAAAAAATGTTATTTTGATTTAATCACAAAGATTCTCGGCATTTTGTTCTTCATTTCCGTGTTTTTTTTATACCTTTGCAGGTCGAAACAGAACTTTGAGAAAGTATAGATGAAACCAACAGCCATTATGCTTCTGCACTGTCCTGACCAACAGGGCATCATTACGGAAGTGACCAAGTTCATAACCGACAACAAGGGGAACATTGTCTACCTTGACCAGTACGTAGACCGTCAGGACGGCATGTTCTTCATGCGCATAGAGTGGGAGCTGGACGGCTTCCTGATACCGCGCGACAAAATCTACGAATACATTACGACGCTCTACGCCCAGCGCTATAAGATGAAGTTCAGCCTTTACTACAGTGACAAGCGCCCACGCATGGCTATCTTCGTGAGCAAGATGAGCCACTGCCTGTACGACCTGCTTGCCCGCTGGAAGGCTGGTGAGTTCGCCTGCGACATTCCCTGCATTGTATCGAACCACGAAGACCTTCGCTATGTAGCCGATCAGTTTGGCATCCCCTACTACGTGTGGAGCATCAACAAAGATCACTCGAACAAGGCTGAGGTTGAGCAAGCAGAGATGGAACTGCTGAAGAAGGAGGACATCTCGTTCATCGTACTGGCCCGCTACATGCAGATCATCAGCGACGAAATGATAGCAGCTTATCCTCATCACATCATTAACATCCACCACTCATTCCTGCCAGCATTCATCGGTGCCAAGCCCTATCACCAGGCTTGGGAACGCGGTGTCAAAATCATCGGCGCCACCAGCCACTATGTGACAGCAGAGCTCGACGCCGGTCCCATCATCGAACAGGACGTAGCGCGAATCACCCACAAGGACACGCCTGAGAGTCTGGTGCTGAAAGGCAAAGACCTGGAGAAGATAGTGCTGTCGCGTGCCGTGTCGAAACATATTGAGCGCAAGATACTGACATTCAAGAACAAAACCATCATCTTCAGCTGACCTTTAGCAGACACATGAACGTTGCAGTCGTAAAATATAATGCGGGCAATATTTACTCGGTGATGAACGCCCTGAGACGGTTGGGAGTGGAACCTGTCCTTACAGACGACCCCCGGCTGTTGACCTCGGCCGACCGCGTGGTGTTTCCCGGACAAGGTGAGGCACGTGGAGCCATGGAGTATCTGCGCCAGAGAGGTCTCGACCAGGTCATCTGCTCGCTGCACCAGCCCGTGCTGGGCATCTGCATAGGCCAGCAACTGCTATGCAAACACTCTGAAGAAGGCGACGTAGACTGCCTGGGCATCTTTGATGCTGAGGTGAAGCGATTCGCTCCCACACGGCATGAAGACAAGGTGCCTTGCATGGGGTGGAACAAGCTGGTGAACGTAAGCAGCCCACTATTTGAAGAAGGCAGCTACGTCTACTTCGTCCATTCCTACTATGTGCCTGTCTGTGCCGACACAGTGGCCCAGTCCGACTACATTGTGCCCTACAGCGCAGCGCTGCACAAGGGCAATTTCTACACATGCCAGTTTCATCCCGAGAAAAGTGGAAGCGCAGGAGAAAGGATACTGAAAAACTTCTTGGAACTATGATAGAGCTGATACCTGCCATTGATATCATCGACGGGAAGTGCGTCCGCCTGACCAAAGGAGACTACGCGCAGAAGACCATCTACGGCAATCCTGTTGAGATGGCTCGCGAGTTCGAGCGCATAGGATTCCACCGACTGCACGTGGTCGACCTCGACGGGGCCAAGTCGAAGCATATCGTCAACGTAGAAGTTCTTAAGGCCATCACAACCGAGACACAGCTTATTGTTGACTTCGGTGGAGGAATCAAGACCGACGAGGATTTAGAACTAGCCTTCAGCAACGGAGCCAAGATGGTAACCGTAGGATCGGTGGCCGTCACACAGCCCGAACTGTTCAGACGATGGCTCAACAAATACGGAGCAGAGCGCATGATCCTGGGCGCCGACGTCAGGCATGCACGTATCAGCATCAACGGTTGGAAGGACGACTCCGAAGAAGAGTTGCTGCCCTTCCTGCAGAAATACATCGACATGGGGGTGAGAAACGTGCTCTGCACAGAGATATCAAAGGACGGGACCCTGAGCGGGCCTGCCGTCAGCCTTTACAAGCAGGTGATGAGCGCCCACCCCACCCTGCACCTCATTGCAAGCGGCGGAGTTAGCAACTTGGCCGACATCAAAACCTTGAACCAAGCAGGAATACCGGCAGTGGTGTTCGGCAAGGCCATTTACGAAGGAAAACTCAACATAAAGGAACTATGGGACTGGCAAAGCGAATCATCCCCTGCCTAGACGTCAAAGACGGCGAGACGGTAAAGGGCGTCAACTTTGTGTCGCTGCGCAGCGCAGGCGACCCTGTGGCCTTGGGCAAAGCTTACAGCATGGCCGGTGCCGACGAGCTGGTGTTTCTCGATATCACCGCCTCGTTCGAGGGCCGAAAGACGTTCACCGAAATGGTGGGACGTGTGGCTCGCGAGATCAACATACCCTTCACCGTAGGCGGAGGCGTGAACGAGCTGGCCGACGTAGAACGTTTGCTCTATGCAGGAGCCGACAAGGTGAGCATGAACAGTGCGGCCGTGAGGAGGCCTGAGCTCATTGAAGAAACAGCACGGCGCTTCGGCAGTCAGGTGTGCGTAGTGGCCATCGATGCACGAAACGATGAAGACGGATGGCACTGCTATCTGAAAGGCGGGCGCGAACGCACCGAGCGACGGCTCTTTGAATGGGCACACGAGGCGCAGGAACGAGGCGCTGGCGAAATACTCTTCACATCAATGGACCACGACGGCGTGAAGGAAGGCTATGCCAATGAAGCCTTGCGCGAACTGGCCGACAACCTGTCAATCCCCATCATCGCCAGTGGTGGAGCAGGAAAGAAAGAGCACTTCCGCGATGCCTTTACCCAAGGACATGCCGATGCAGCACTGGCTGCCAGTGTGTTCCACTTCGGAGAGATACCCATACCAGAACTTAAAGAATACCTCCACGACGAAGGAATCAACGTAAGACTATGTTAATAGACTTTGAGAAAATGGGCGGACTCGTGCCCGCTATCATACAAGATGCCAAGACACTGAACGTGCTGATGCTGGGCTTTATGAACGAAGAGGCTTATCGGCAAACCTGCCAGACAGGCCACGTGACATTCTGGAGTCGCTCACGCCAATGCCTTTGGACAAAAGGCGAGACATCGGGCAATTTCCTCGACTTGGTAAGCATTCAGGTCGACTGCGACAACGACACGCTCCTCATCAAGGCACACCCCCAAGGCCCCACATGCCACAAAGGCACCGACACCTGTTGGGGAGAAGTCAATGAAGCCAATCCCATGATGTTCCTCACAGAACTACAGGATTTCATTGAGCGCCGCTTTGAGGAGATGCCTGAAGGGAGCTACACCACAAAGCTCTTCCGCGATGGCGTGAACAAAATGGCTCAGAAGGTGGGCGAAGAAGCATTGGAAACGGTCATCGAAGCAACCAATGGCGATAACGAGCATCTGGTCTACGAGGCCAGCGACATGCTCTATCACCTCATCGTGCTGCTCACCAGCAAAGGGCTGCGTATAGAAAACATTGCCGAAGAACTGCACCGCCGTCACGATCCCGAATGGGACAAGCTGCGGCGTCAGGCCAAGGCAAAAGGTGAGATGAAGTGACGCCAAGATGGTACGAACCATACCCTAAGCATACAAGGGAAAGGCATGATGCCGGGAACTTGAATAAAAAAACAGAAGAAATATGCTGATAGACTACAAACAAGCAAACATCATACAAGTCGACGGCAAGGCAGTGCTGACCGACGTTGACTTCCAGGTTGACGACGGCGCCTTTGTCTACATCATAGGCCGAGTAGGGTCTGGCAAGAGTTCGCTGCTGAAGACTATTTACCAAGAACTGGATATCGACGAGGCTATCAAAGCCGATGTGCTCGACTTCGACCTGCTGACACTGAAACGCCGTCATGTGCCAGCACTTCGCCGACAGATGGGAATCGTGTTTCAGGACTTCCAGCTTCTGGCTGACCGCAACGTGTACAAGAACTTGATGTTCGTGCTGAAATCGACTGGTTGGAAAGACAAGAGCGAGATGGCAGAGCGCATCACGGAAGTGCTGGACAACGTTGGAATGGCTGACAAAAGAGACCGTATGCCCCATGAACTCTCCGGCGGTGAGCAACAACGCATCGCCATAGCACGAGCCATATTGAACAGCCCGCGTCTCATCGTGGCCGACGAGCCAACAGGCAATCTCGACAACGAAACAGCCCTGGGCATTATGAAACTGCTACACAACATCGCCAAGAAAGGAACTGCCATCGTCATGTCTACCCACAACACCAGTATTATAGAGCACTTTCCAGGTATTGTCTATCGATGTCAAGACGGACGGTTGGAGAAAATAGCAGAAGAAACAGAAACAAAATAACAAAACACAATACAGCTATGAAAGTAATGAAATTCGGAGGAACCTCGGTAGGTACTCCGCAAAGAATGAAAGAGGTAACCGAACTGATTGCAAAATCGGGAAATCCCGTGTTCGTTGTACTATCAGCCATGTCGGGAACAACCAACTCGCTCGTAGAGATATCCGACTATCTCTACAAGAAGAATCCTGACGGTGCAAACGAAGTCATCAACAATCTGGAGAAGAAATACATGAAGCATGTTGAGGAGCTGTTTGCCACGCAAGAATATCGCAGCATGACTCGCGAATTCCTGCACGAGGAGTTCCAATACCTGCGCTCATTCACAAAAGAACTGTTCACATCGTTCGAGGAAAAGAGCATCGTAGCCCAAGGCGAGATGATGTCGACAAACATGGTGGTGAACTATATGAAAGAGCAGGGAATCAATGCCGTGTTGCTGAATGCCCTCGACTTTATGCGTACAGACAAAAACGCTGAGCCAGACCCTGTCTATATCAAGGAGAAGCTGGCGGCCATCTTAGAGCAGAACAAGGACGCCCAGGTGTATATCACACAGGGATTCATCTGCCGCAACGCCTATGGCGAGATTGACAACCTGCAACGCGGCGGTAGCGACTATACAGCATCGCTCGTTGGAGCTGCCATCGGTGCAGAGGAGATTCAAATATGGACCGACATAGACGGAATGCACAACAACGACCCGCGTGTGGTTGAGAAGACACAGCCCGTACACCAATTGCAGTTCGAGGAGGCCGCCGAGCTGGCCTATTTCGGCGCTAAGATTCTCCACCCCACCTGTGTCCAACCGGCAAAGTACGCAGGCATACCCGTCCGACTGTTGAACACCATGGATCCAGAGGCCGAGGGAACCACCATCAGCAACTCTACCGAATATGGCAAAATCAAGGCTGTAGCTGCCAAGGACAACATTACCGCCATCAAGATCAAGTCATCACGAATGTTGCTTGCAACAGGTTTCCTGCGCAAGGTGTTCGAGATATTCGAGAGCTATCAGACACCTATCGACATGGTATGCACCAGCGAGGTCGGCGTAAGCATGTCTATCGACAACTCTGCACATCTTGGCGAAATCATGGATGAACTGAAGAAGTACGGCACAGTAACCGTCGACACCGGCATGTGCATCATCTGTGTCGTGGGCGACCTTGACTGGTCGAACATTGGCTTTGAGACCCGTGTGATGGACGCCATGAAGGACGTACCCGTCCGCATGATTTCCTACGGTGGTTCAAACTATAACATATCTTTCCTCATCCGCGAAGAAGACAAGAAGCGGGCCTTGCAGAGTCTAAGCGACCACCTGTTTGCCCAGTAAGTGAACCCATCATCGTAACATTACTGATTGGAACATCTATGAAAGGACAATTCCCCATAGGAAAACTGGAAAACATCAAGACGCCGTTCTACTACTACGACCTCGACCTGCTTCGCGCCACCCTCGACACTATACACCAGGAAGCAGGACGACATGACAACTTTTGCGTTCATTATGCCATTAAGGCTAATGCTAACCCAAAGATACTGCGTGTCATCCGACAGGCCGGACTGGGAGCCGACTGCGTCAGCGGAGGTGAGATAGAAGCATCGCTCAAGGCCGGTTTCCCTGCTTCGAAGATTGTCTTTGCTGGTGTGGGAAAGAGCGACTGGGAGATAGAACTTGGCCTTGACAATAACATCTTCTGCTTCAATGTAGAAAGTATTCCCGAGCTGGAGGTCATCAACGAACTGGCAGGGAAAAAGGACAAAGTTGCACGCGTGGCCCTGCGCCTGAACCCTAACGTTGGAGCCCATACCCATGCCAACATCACCACGGGAATGGCAGAAAACAAATTTGGTATTGCCATGACTGACATGATGACTGTTATTGTACGGGCAAAGGAGCTGAGGAACGTCAGGATAGTGGGACTTCACTTCCATATCGGCAGCCAGATTCTCGACATGGGCGACTTTCAGGCGCTATGCAACAGGGTGAACGAACTGCAAATGGAATTAGAACGTCATCGCATTGTACTCGAGCACATCAACGTTGGCGGAGGACTTGGCATTGACTACCAACACCCCAACCGTGTGTCCGTGCCCGACTTCAAAGCCTATTTCGACACCTACGCCCGTCAGTTGAAGATACGTTCAGGACAGACCGTGCACTTCGAGTTGGGACGAGCCGTGGTGGCTCAATGCGGAAGCCTCATCACGCGAACATTATATATTAAAGAGGGAGCCGTGAAGAAGTTTGCCATCGTCGATGCCGGCTTTACTGATCTCATACGCCCCGCCTTGTACCAAGCCTACCACAAGATAGAGAACCTTACAAGCGACGAGCCATTGGACACCTACGATGTAGTGGGGCCCATCTGTGAGTCAACCGATGTGTTCGCCAAACAAATAGACCTTAACCGCACCAAACGTGGCGACCTGTTGGCAATACGGTCGGCGGGGGCCTATGGAGAGATCATGGCATCAGGCTACAACTGCCGTCCGTTGCCTATTGGCTACACCAGTGACGACTTGATATAAGCATAATGAGGGTACTTCACATCCATCCCAAAGACGATGCTCAGCTGTCCCACTATGTGAGGCTGCTGTGTGAGGCTGTGCATGATGACGTAGAGTGCCTTTCGACAGACAATCCCAAAAGTCTCGGACAGCTATTACAAGACTTCCGACCTGACATTGTTCATATTCACGGCGAAGTGGAGGCACATTTACCTGAAGACACTCGCGTGGTACTGACCCCTCATGGCCAAAAGGCTCACGGTAAAGCCTATGCCTATATAGCCCGCAGTCCTATTGAGAAGGAAGCGCTGACAGCTGACCATCAGCGGGTTATCATCATCCGCAACCCCATCATCACCCGAACCACAACAGTTCAGGAGATGGGAGCCATGACACTAGCTGTCTATCGTCGGGTAATGGATTCCCACGTGCTTCCTCTAATGGACGATGACACCCTCACCGCCATGAGGTTACTGTTGAAAACTGGCATTACCGGCGACATGCGCTGGATTGGAGACGCCATTATACCCCAAGCCGACTGGCATAAGCTGTCCATCTATGCTTACTACGAAGGCATCAGCGACGTTTTAAGACGCGGCATTACTTTAGCTGGCATCCCTCATGAAATGGTCGATGCGTCATCCATTCCCGTCTTTCTTCCTAATGGCTATGAGCGTCCTGTTCCCATGCCTACGGAGACATTGACAACACTCATTACCGAGGCAGACAAGAGCCCGATAAACATGCTGCGTCTCACCGAGATTCATCAAGCGCTGATGCGACCGAATCTGGACGAAGAAACGTTGTTGAAACGCCTAGAAGCCAGTAAGCTCCTATCATTCTTCGGCTCCCTGATATGCCTGCTGAAGGAGCAGACGCTGCTCGATGAAGGCTTTATGCCATGCCCCCCCATTGACAACAAACGTACCCAGCAACTACGAACAACACTTAGAAACCATCTCAAAATATGAATACCGACGAGCGCTACCTTCATCTGCTTTCAACAGCCTACCCAACAGTGGCTGATGCCGCCAGCGAAGTTATCAATCTGGAGGCTATTCTAAATCTGCCGAAAGGCACAGAGCATTTCCTGGCCGACCTTCACGGCGAACACGAAGCATTCATACACGTGCTGAAGAATGCTTCCGGCAACATCAAGCGCAAAGTTGGCGAGATATTTGGGAACACCCTGCGCGAAAGCGAAAAAAAAGAATTGTGCACCCTTATTTACTACCCCGAGCAGAAGCTGGAACTGGTGAAGGCTGCTGAAGAAGACCTTGAGGACTGGTATCGCATCACTATCCACCAGTTAGTACGTGTCTGTCGCGATGTATCCAGCAAATACACCCGCTCCAAAGTACGCAAGTCGCTGCCCGAAGAGTTCTCGTACATCATCGAGGAGTTGCTTCATGAGAGTTCCGACGATCAGAACAAGGCCGCCTACGTGGCTGTCATCGTCGACACCATCATCTCAACAGGACGTGCTGACGACTTCATCGTTGCCATCTGCAACGTCATTCAGCGCCTGGCCATCGACCAGCTCCACATCCTCGGCGACATCTACGACCGTGGCCCTGGCGCACATATCATCATCGACACCCTGCGCCAATATCACTCATGGGACATACAATGGGGCAACCACGATATCCTGTGGATGGGAGCCGCTGCCGGCAACGACGCCTGCATCTGCAATGTTTTGAGACTGTCGCTGCGCTACGCTAATCTTGCCACCTTGGAAGAGGGGTATGGCATCAACCTCGTACCTCTTGCCACCTTCGCCTTAGAGACTTACGGCGACGATCCTTGCGAGGAGTTCATCCCCAGAGAGCTAAAGCAGCAGACTAAGATGGACGAGAAGACCCTGCTGCTGACCGCTAAGATGCACAAGGCCATCAGCATCATACAGTTCAAGCAGGAAGCTCAAATCTTCCACCGACGTCCTGAATGGCAAATGGAAGACCGCTGCCTGCTGGAGAACATCGACTTCGATGAGAATGTATGTACCATCAATGGCGTGAAGCATTCCATGAAATCGTGCTTCTTCCCCACCGTCAACCCCAAGGCCCCGTTAGAACTGACACCTGAGGAGGCTCTGTTGATGAAGAAGCTTCATCACTCGTTCCGCGTCAGTGAGAAACTGCGCAAGCACATAAGCACCATTCTCAGCCATGGATGCATGTACAACATCTGTAACCAGAATCTGCTCTTCCACGCCTCTGTGCCCTTAAACGATGACGGCTCATTGAAAGAGGTGGAGATTCTTGGCAAAACTTACAAAGGGCGCCAACTCATGGAGTTTATTGGACAGCTGATTCGTTCGGCATTCCAAACCGACACCCCTACCGATTTGAAAGCCTTCGCGAAAGACTATTTCCTTTATCTGTGGTGTGGCAAAGACTCGCCGCTCTTCGACAAATCTAAGATGGCCACGTTTGAGCGATATTTCCTGACAGACAAAGAGACCTATCACGAAGAGAAAGGAAACTATTTCAAGTTGCGCGACTCGGCCGATGTATGCGATCACATCCTTGATGCTTTTGGCATAGAAGGAGAGACGCGCCACATCATCAACGGTCATGTACCTGTCCATGCCTCCAAAGGTGAGAACCCCATCAAAGCAAACGGGCGTTTGATGGTGATTGACGGTGGCTTCTCTGAGGCATACCACAGCGAGACAGGCATTGCCGGATACACTCTTATTTACCACAGCCGTGGATTCCAACTTGTGCAGCACGAGCCGTTCACCAGTTCGCAGGATGCCATTCTGCAAGGGAGCGACATCAAGTCCACCACTCAGATTGTGGAGATGTCGACCCACCGGATGCTGGTAGCCGACACCGATAAGGGCAGAGAACTACGTGCTCAAATCCTCGACCTCAACGACCTTCTTTATGCCTATCGTCACGGCATTATCAAGGAGAATACCGAGAAGACGTCAAACAGGCATGTGAAAGAAAGGTGACAACGATTCATCCTCTGCAAAAAAGTATTAAATAATCATATACGAAAGGCAGAAAACCGAATAATATTAGTAATTTTGCCACCAAGTAAGAAACAACAACCATTTTATAAACATTCAAGCGAATTAAGATTATGACAATCAACGAAATGAACTTTGCCGGTAAGAAGGCAATCGTGCGTGTAGACTTCAACGTACCCCTTGATGAGAATGGTAAAATCACCGATGACACCCGCATCCGTGGTGCCCTTCCCACTCTGAAGAAAATTCTGGCCGACGGTGGTGCTGTTATCATTATGAGTCACATGGGCAAGCCCAAGGGCAAGGTGAACCCCAAGCTTTCATTGGGTCAGATTCGCGAAGCTGTCGAGAAGGCCCTGGGTGTTCCCGTGGCATTCGCACCCGACTGTGCCAAGGCTCAGGATGCTGCCAAAGCCCTTAAGATGGGCGAGGCACTGCTGCTCGAGAACCTGCGCTACTATCCCGAGGAAGAGGGCAAGCCCGTTGGCATCGAGAAGACCGATCCTGCTTACGACGAGGCAAAGAAGGCCATGAAGGCCAGCCAGAAGGAATTTGCCAAGACGCTGGCTTCTTATGCCGACTGCTACGTGATGGATGCCTTCGGTACCGCTCACCGCAAGCACGCCTCCACTGCTGTCATCGCTGACTACTTCGATGCAGACAGCAAAATGCTGGGACTGCTGATGGAGAAGGAGGTTCAGGCTGTCGACAACGTGCTCTCTAACATCAAGCGCCCCTTCGTTGCCATCATGGGCGGCTCGAAGGTATCTTCTAAGATTGGCATCATCGAGAACCTGCTCGGTAAGGTCGACAAGCTCATTCTCTGTGGTGGCATGACCTACACCTTCTCTAAGGCTCATGGTGGTGAAATCGGCGAGTCGATTGTTGAGATGGACAAGCTGGACGTTGCCCTGGGCGTTGAGGAACTGGCTAAGAAGAACGGCGTAGAGCTCGTGCTCGGTTCTGACTGCACAGCTACCAACGGTCTCGACTTCGGCAGCATGACAGTCAAGGAGGGTGCTCAGATCATTACCTGCCCTGCCAACAAAGTTCCCGCTGGGTTCGAGGGTGTCGATGCTGGTCCTGAGAGCCAGAAGGCATTTGCTGCTGCTATCGCTGGCGCCAAGACCATCCTGTGGAACGGTCCTGCCGGTGTGTTCGAGTGCGACAATTTCACCGCTGGTTCACGTGCCATTGGCGAGGCTATTGCCAAGGCAACTGCTGAGGGTGCATTCTCACTCATTGGTGGTGGCGACTCTGTAGCTTGCGTCAACAAGTTCGGTCTGGCCGACCAGGTTTCCTACATCTCCACCGGTGGCGGTGCTCTGCTTGAGGCCATCGAGGGCAAGGTTCTTCCTGGCGTAGAAGCCATCAAGGGTAAATGAACATCACCCGTTTACTGACACAGAGACACAGAGGACATGCCAAGCCTCTGTGCCTCTTTGTCTCTGTTTATAACAATAAGAAGTATTAACCTGCACTAAACCTGATGTGACAATGAAGAAACTGTTCATATTCGCTTTGACCATGCTGGTAATTGCCAGTTGCGACAGCAAGAAGAAGTCGCACGACGACAAAGACGATGACAAAGACCGCACCGAGCAAATGGCCGATGACGATGATTCGGAGGAGGAAGCCTTGACCTTCAAGACCATCACCTATAAAGAGATGAAGGGCATTGCCGAAGTGGAACTTTCGGTTGCTTTTCCTGTCAAGGGAAACGAGAATTTGCTGAAGTCCATACGTGAATATCTGAACGAGACATTCACCGACAGCTACAAGGGCTTGCTGGATGATGGCAAAGAGATGGTGAAGCACTACGGCGACCAATTACTCGACGAGTATTACGAGCTTGGCCAGGAATATGCTGACGACGAATATGTAACTGAGGTGTATTTCCACAAGACCATCACCAAGGAATACGAGACCGATGGCTACGTCAGCCTGCATGAGATAGCGGACTACTACACCGGAGGCGTTCATGGCTCAGTTAATGACTACGGCATCAGTTTCCGTAAGAGCGATGGCCGCCGCTTCGGGGTAGACATGATGCGCAACACGAACGGCTACGATTTCCATCAGGTCATCAAGGAAGGACTGAAGAAATACTTCTGCGACAACGACCATCTGTCGAGCATTAGCGATGAGGAGTTGAAAGAATATCTTGTCAGCTTCAGCGGCGACATCGACGATCTCCCCCTGCCCTCTGCCCCGCCCTATCTCACAAAGGATGGCATCCGCTTTGTCTATCAGCCCTATGAGATTTCCTACTTTGCAGCAGGCACGCCCGAGTTCACCATCCCCTACGAGGATGCCAAGCCCTTCCTCACCAGCGCCGCAATTGAAATGATCGGCAAATAAACAGTATGGCAAGAAGCAAGAAACCATTACCCCTGCTCCAGGGTGTCACCATCGAGTCCGTAGCCGCCGAAGGGAAATGTCTGTTCCACTGGGACGACCTGGTGGTGTTCGTGCCCTTCTGTGTGCCCGGCGACGTGGTTGACGTACAGATCCGGCGCAAGAAACACTCGTTTGCCGAGGGCGAAGTGGTGAACATGGTGCAGCCCAGCACCGTCAGGGCCACACCCTTCTGCCAGCACTTCGGCGTTTGCGGAGGCTGCAAGTGGCAGAACCTGCCCTACGACAAGCAACTGAAGTTCAAGCAGCAGCAGGTCTTCGACCAGCTTCACCGAATTGGCAAGGTGGAGCTGCCAGAGTTCCGCCCCATCCTAGGCAGCGTGAAGACACAGGCCTACCGCAACAAGCTCGACTACGGATGTGCCAACAAGCGCTATCTCACGAAAGAGGAGCTGAGGAGCCTGCCCCCCGCACCATCCGAAGGCGATGGAGCCAAGGATGTGCCGGCAATAGGTTTCCACATCACAGGTGCGTTCGACAAGATTCTGCCCATTGAGAAGTGCTGGTTGATGGACGACCTCCACAACCGCATACGCAATACCATCCGCGACTACGCCATTGCCCACGGCCTGTCGTTCTTCGACCTACGGTCACAGGTAGGGCTGCTCCGCGATGTTATCATCCGCAACAGCGCCAGCGGTGAGTGGATGGTGATACTCCAGGTTCACATTGACCATTTACCCCCCGCCACTGACCATTTTGAGGAGCGCGAAAGGGAATCGGTCGATAGCCAGTGGTCAATGGTCAATGCCCTGTTGCAGCACATAGCCGACACGTTTCCCGAAATCACCTCCCTGCTTTATCTTGACAACCAGAAGTGCAACGACACCATTGGCGACCAGGACATTCGGGTGTTCAAGGGCAAGGATTACATCTATGAACTGATGGAGGATCTAAAGTTCAAGGTAGGCCCGAAGTCGTTCTATCAGACGAACACTGAACAGGCATACCATCTGTATAGTGTGGCTCGCGAGTTTGCCGGACTGACGGGCAACGAGATGGTCTACGACCTCTACACTGGCACCGGCACCATAGCCAACTTCGTGGCACGCAGGGCACGCCAGGTCATTGGCATTGAGTACGTGCCTGAAGCCATTGAGGACGCCAAGATCAATTCCGAAATCAACGGCATCACCAACACGCTCTTCTTCGCCGGCGACATGAAAGACCTCTTGACCGATGATTTCATACAGAGGCACGGGCGCCCCGACGTCATCATCACCGACCCACCACGGGCCGGTATGCACCCCGACGTGGTGAAGACCATACTTAGCGCAACCCCACAACGCATCGTCTACGTATCGTGCAACCCCGCCACACAAGCCCGCGACCTCCAGGCCCTCGATGCCAACTACCGCGTGGCCGAGGTTCAGCCGGTAGACATGTTTCCACATACGCCACACGTTGAGAACGTGGTACTGCTAACTCTGAGAAACAACGATAAATCAGGAGATAAGAAATAAGAGATGAGTGAAGCTCCAAGCTTTGCTCGCCTGAACACCTATAAGAAATAAGAGATGAGTGAAGAAATAGAACGCAGGCGAACCTTCGCCATAATTTCCCACCCCGATGCCGGCAAGACCACGCTGACAGAGAAGTTCCTTCTCTTTGGCGGACAGATACAGGTGGCAGGTGCGGTGAAAAACAATAAAATCAAGAAGACCGCTACCAGCGACTGGATGGACATCGAGAAGCAGCGCGGCATCTCCGTTTCAACCTCAGTGATGGAGTTCGACTACACCCCCGAAAGGCAACAGGTTGAGTACAAGGTGAACATCCTCGACACCCCTGGCCACCAGGACTTCGCCGAAGACACCTTCCGCACGCTGACCGCCGTCGACTCAGCCATCATCGTGGTCGACGGGGCCAAGGGCGTTGAGACGCAGACGCGCAAGCTGATGACCGTATGCCGTATGCGCAAGACACCCGTCATCATCTTCATCAACAAGATGGACCGCGAAGGGCGCGACCCCTTCGACCTGCTCGACGAGTTGGAACAAGAGCTGGAGATCAAGGTGCGCCCGCTGAGCTGGCCCATCAATCAGGGTGCTAAGTTCAAAGGCGTCTACAACATCTACGAGCAGAACCTCGATCTCTTCACGCCCGACAAACAGCGCGTCACCGAGAAGGTCAGCGTAGCTCTTGATTCCACTGAACTGGAAGACCGCGTCGGCGAACAGGATGCCACCAAGCTGCGCGAAGACCTGGAGCTTGTCGATGGCGTCTATCCGGCATTCGACATCGAGACCTATCGCAGCGCCGAGGTGGCTCCTGTCTTCTTTGGGTCGGCACTCAACAACTTTGGTGTGCAGGAACTGCTCGACTGCTTCGTAGAGATAGCCCCGTCGCCACGTCCCACGAAGGCCGAGGAGCGCGACGTGCAGCCTGAAGAGCCCCGGTTCACAGGCTTCATCTTCAAGATTACCGCCAACATCGACCCCAACCACCGCTCGTGCATCGCTTTCTGCAAAGTGTGCAGCGGACGTTTCCAGCGCAACCAGCCCTACCTGCACGTGCGTCAGGGCAAGACCATGCGCTTCACATCGCCCACACAGTTCATGGCACAGCGCAAAAGTACCATCGACGAGGCATGGCCAGGCGACATCATCGGACTGCCCGACACCGGAGGCATCTTCAAGATTGGCGACACCATCACCGAGGGCGAACAGCTACACTTCCGTGGATTGCCATCCTTCTCGCCCGAGCTGTTCAAGTATATCGAGAACGACGACCCCATGAAGGCCAAGCAGCTACAGAAAGGCATCGACCAGCTGATGGACGAGGGCGTGGCACAGCTCTTCGTCAACCAGTTCAACGGCCGCAAGATTATCGGCACCGTGGGACAGCTGCAGTTCGAGGTTATACAGTACCGACTTGAGAACGAATACAACGCCCGCTGCCGCTGGGAGCCAGTACACCTCTACAAAGCCTGCTGGATATCGAGCGACAACGAACAGGAGCTGGAAGCCTTCAAGAAACGCAAGTACCAATACATGGCCAAGGACAAAGAAGGCCGCGACGTGTTTCTGGCCGACTCGGCATACGTGCTATCCATGGCACAGCAGGACTTCGAGCACATACGGTTCCACTTCACCTCCGAGTTTTAATCCACCACCCTTTTCTTTTTCAACAACGAATCTAGACGAATCTCACAAATTGTACGAGTGATGACACTGAGGCGGAATTCTCAACCACGGATTTCACGGATTTCCAAGACACTGCGAAGGAATTTCAACAACGGATTTCACGAATTGCCTTTGTCACTGATAACCAGCAGGAGATAAATCCGTACAATCCGTTCAATCCGTGGTTCTTAGGGAAAAGACTTTTTTCATTTGTGTAATCACTGCGTTCCTCGTGGGTCTGCGACGAATCTCGTTGTTGAAAGAAAAGGGCGGGAAAGTTCAATTCTTAATACTTAATTATTCTTCATAGAAGAAAACAACGCACATAATGACACAAGAAGAAGACATCAGGAATGCCGTTGAGACATTGCACCGTGGCGGCATCATACTCTACCCCACCGACACCATCTGGGGCATCGGTTGCGACGCCACCAACCCAGAAGCCGTGAAGCGCGTCTACGACATCAAGCAGCGCGACGACTCCAAGGCACTCATCTGCCTCGTCGACAGCGACGCCCGCCTGCAGCGCTATTTCAGAAAAGTCCCCGACGTAGCATGGCAACTCATCGACAGTCTGGCCGACACCGACGCCCGTCCCACCACACTCATCCTCGACGATGCCGTCAACCTGGCACCCAACCTCGTGGCAGCCGATGGCAGTCTCGGCATACGCATCACCAGCGAGCCCTTCTCAAAAGCCCTCTGCTACCGTTTCCAGAAAGCCATCGTCTCCACATCGGCCAACATCAGCGGCGAGCCGGCAGCGCAGAACTACCGCGACATCGACCCACGCATCCTAGAACAGGCCGACTACGTCTGCTTCTCCCGTCGCAACGAGCACAAGCCACACCGTCCCTCCAGCATCATCCGCCTGAGCAGCAACGGTCAGGTACAAATAATCAGACCCTGACCACCACACTAAAGGTGCTTGCAGCCAACAACAAAATCACACCTGTTGCTTAGAGCTAAACAGCGCAATGGATCTGGCATAGAAAATCCCGAGCCACTTGGCTCTGCCACTTTGCGCTGCAAAGAACTTTTTGTTGCTCAGGAACTTATAAAAAGTCAAACTAAAGTGCTGCGGAATTTAGGATTTATTGTCTTAGACCGAGCGTCAGGCCCTGCTGTCAGTCGTGCAGGATGAGTGCCGACTGCGGTGCCACCTTCACTTTGCTGCCATTGACCCGTCCCAGGCCCTGCTCATCGATGACGCCCTCGCGGCATACCACGGTGTAGCGTCCCTTGGGGATGGGCACTACGCGGGTGTCGCGACTGGCATTGAGCACCACGATGATGTTCTCCCAGGCGTCGCCCCCGGCATGACCTTTCAGTCGGTAGGCCAGCACGCTATTGTCGACGGTCTTCCCTTTGACTGCGGGCAGGAACTCCAAGTGCTGGCGCACCAGTTCGGCCACGCCTAAGTGGAAGGCGGGATGATGCTTTCTGAGTGCAATGAGGTTCTTGTAGTAGTTGTAGACCTGTGGAAAGCGGTCTTTGTTGCTCCAGTCCAGATGGTTGATGCTGTCGGGCGACTCAAACGAGTTGTGCACACCTTTCTTGTCGCGCAGCAGTTCTTCTCCGCTCAGCATGAAGGGCACTCCCTGCGATGTGAAGACAGCTGTCTGTGCCAGCAGGTCGAGACGGATGAGCTCTGCCTGATTGTCAGGGGCAGTGGCCAGTGAGGGGATGCTAGCTTTGAGACGGTCTACCAGGCACATGTCGTCGTGACAGCTGACGTAGGACATCATCTGTGTGGGCTGAATGGCGTAGGGCTGCTTGGAATAGTTCACCTGTGCGTAGTCCACCTGCGGATGTTCCACCATGCCGGCTATGCCAGCCTTCAGGCTCTCGTACTCCACGGCACCAGTCTGCTGGTCGGGGTCGTAGCTGCGTCCCAGCCATCCACACTTTTTGTCGTCGCTGAATGGGCCGCGCAGTGCGTCGCGTATGTCGTCGCTGAAGGCAGCTATGCGTGGCATCTGCGGAATGTTAGCCTTCATGCCCAGTTGTTCGTTGGGTATGCCACATGAGCCAGCACTCCATCCCTCTCCATAGATGAATATTGTGGGGTCTATCTCGTCCACCGCCTTGCGTATGGCGTTCATTGTCTCAATGTCGTGACATCCCATGAGGTCGAAGCGGAATCCGTCGATGTGGTACTCACGAATCCAGTATTTCACGCTCTCTATCATAAACTGTCGCATGAGCGGGCGCTCCGATGCCGTCTCGTTGCCACATCCCGATCCGTTGGAGTAGTAGCCCTCTGTGGTCTTGCGATAGTAGTAGTCGGGATAGGTGCGCTGGAAGTTGGAGTGGTCGATGTCGTAGGTGTGGTTGTATACCACGTCGAGCACCACTGCTATGCCAGCCTTGTGTAGCTGTTGCACCATCTGCTTGAACTCGCGTATGCGGCAGAGGGGGTCGGCAGCGTTGGTGCTGTATGAGCCCTCGGGCACGTTGTAGTTCACGGGGTCGTATCCCCAGTTATACTGTGGCACGCCTGGACGCGACTCGTCCACCGAGCCGAAGTCGTAGGAGGGGAGTATGTGTACGGCAGTGATGCCCAGGTCCTTCAGGTGCTGTATGGCCCATGGCTCTGTGAGCGCGAGGAACTTTCCGGGATAGCGTGCGTCGGTGCGAGCTATGGAGAAGTCGCGGTGGTGCATCTCGTAGATGACCTGTGCTGTCCATCCGTCGGTACGTGGCCCACGGTCGTCAGCCCATCCTGCCGGGTTCGACTCTGCGAGGTCTACTATGGCTCCGCGCTTTCCGTTCAGTCCCACTGCCTTGGCAAAGACGCCCGGTGTCTCTCCTCTTCCCACGTCGAAGGTATAGAATTTGCCCTTGAGGTCGCCCTCGCACTCGGCCACCCACCTGTTGTTGCCTGCGGCCTTCATCTGTAGGCTGACGAAGGGTGTTGGTGCATCGGCCGACTCGTAGAGCCGTAGCCACACATTGCTGTCAGCGGGTGCGTTGAGGGTGAAACGTGTGGCCATGGCCCTATAGTCCATCTCCTTGAACAAGTTACTGTCCTGTGCTACTGCTGTTGCCACTGGCAATTGCATTGAAATCAGACTGGCAATGATGAGATTCTTCATGTTTCTTCGTATTGCTTTGGTTGTTGTTATTCGAGTTTAGTTTCCACCTGTGTTCTGTTGCGTGTCGGTTCTGGGCAGTTGCAGTATGAACCTTGCGCCGTTGATGTACGACATGTCGTGCATGAGGCTTCCGCCCATGAGCTCTATCAGTCGCTTTGCGATGGGCAGCCCCAGTCCGAGGCCCTCGGTAAAGTCGTCGAGCTTTTCAAACTGCATGAAGATGTGCTCGTGTTTTGCCCTGGGTATGCCAGGTCCTGTGTCTTCCACGATGAAGTTCACCTTGGTGCTGGTGTAGCTCAGCTTGAGCGTGACGCTGCCTATCTCTGTGAATCGCATGGCATTGCTCAGCAGTTCTACGAGTGTGCGATGCAAGTACTCGGCATTGGTAAGGATTGTCAGGTTGTCGGGCACTGAGGTATGGAAATGGAGTGCCGACGTGTGTACGTATATCTGTCCTGCCTCGTCGAATGCCTGCCTTGCTATGTCGTTGCACACGACTTCATCGGTGGTGTTGATGGTGGATGTGTCCGAGAGGATGGATGTCATCATCATTGTGTTGATGATGTGTGCTGCTGTGCGCGAGTTCTTCTTCATAGCGCTGAGCATCTCGTTCACTTCGTTTTCTTCCAGCTGTCCCTGATGGTCGCGCAGCACCTGTGCGAAGCCTGTTATGACGTTCAGCGGTGTGCGCACTTGGTGTGTGAGGCTTATCACGAACTCGTTTTTCTTTTCTATGGCTTCTTGTGCCTTTCTGTTGGCCTGTGCCAGTTCTTCGTTGCTTATCAGTGCTTCATCGTTCACCTTCTGCAGTTCGCTGACGTGGCTGGCTATTGACTCCTGCATGTGTGCGAAGCTGCTTTGCAGGTGTCCCACCACGTCGTTGTGTGTGCTCTCAGGCATCTGCTCATCGTAGTGTCCCTCAGCGATGTGACGTGTCTGTCGGGCGAGCACGTTGAGTGGTTTCACGAGGTGGTTCACCACTCTGCGCGACAGCAACAGGATGAGCAGTAAGCCAACAACGACGAGTGGTATAAGTATGTATCCCAGCATGTTATAGCTGCTGAGCACATCGCTTTCCGGACAGACGAGTGTCATGCTCCACCCCGTGTTTCCTACTGGCTGATAGAAGACCATGCAGGGCTCCTCATCGATGGTCATCCTCATGTAGCCTTTCTTGCCGGCAACCATTTCGTGTCCCAGTGTGCTGATGTCGGACCGGTGTGACGTATTGTCGGCTGTGAAGATGGTCTGGCTGAATACTTTCTCCTGTTTGGGGTGCACGAAGAAGTGTCCGTCCCTTCCTATCATAAAGCTGTAGGCATTGGGATAGGGCTTTTCTTTGCCCACCTGCTTTTCGAGCATCTTGAACGAGAGGTCGGTTGCGATGACGCCGATGAGTGTGCTGTCGGTGTAGATGGGCAGGCAGTAGGAGATGATGAGGTTTTTGGTGTAGAGTGTGTTTTCGTTGTAATCGTCGAATGGTTCTACCCAGCAGGGTTGTCCCAGCTTGGCGGCTTTGCTGTACCAAGGCTTTGAATAGTAGTCGTAGATGCCTTCTCGCTGTGTGTGCACCGAGTCTTCTTCTCTGATGGAGTATGCCGAGAAGTTACCCATTCCGGGGAAGAAGTCGGGCTCCATAGTGATGGAGCAGCCGTTCAGTTCGGGATTACTCTTGAGCAGACGGTTGGTGTAGGCCAGCAGCGAATCGGGGTGCAGGTTTGCCTTTACCATCCACTCCAGATTCTTTGTCACCACCACAGCCTCGTCCATGATTCCCTTGATGCGTTTCAGGTTGACGCTGAGCACGTTTTCTCCTCGTGCTATGGCCTCTTCACGTATGACCCTTCTTGAGTGGTTGAAGAGGAACCCGAGCGAGAGCAGGAACACGATGACGACACATGCCAGTACCAGCACCGTGAGCTTGAGCGAGAGCGACTGTCGGATATGTGATATGATGGTCTTCATGGTTCTTTCTTCAGCGAGTTTTCAATGAGTTGGTTCAGGATTTCTCCTGCGTGGTTGGCATCGTGCAGCATTTGTTCCACTATGTTTTCTCCCACCTCAGGTGACATGGTGTTGTAGTTCTCCTGTATGAAGTCCACTGAGCTGATGATGTTTCTCACTGGTGCTGCCATTTGGTCGGTCATGCTGGTGAAGAATGCTGTCTTCACGCGTTCCGTCTCCATCATGTGCTCGTTGGCCTGTTGCAGCTCCAGGTTTCTCTGTTTCAGGTTTGTGGCCTGCTGCTCTGTCTCTGCCATGAAGTTCGAGAGCGACATCTGCATGGCGTGGAACGAGTTCTGCAGTTGTCCCACCTCATCGCGCCGGCGGCTGTAGGCAATGGGTTTGTCGTAGTGTCCTTCTGCTATGCGCCGTGCCGAATGTGCCAGTGTGGCGAGTGGTGACATCTGTCGTTTAATGACGAAGAAGCAGACGATGCTCAAGAGGATTATTGCCAGCAGTGCTATGCCGATGGTGAATGTGCTCACCTCGTTGTATGATGCCAGCACGTCATCTTCCTGGCATACCACTGCCACGCTCCACCCCATGTCGTCGAGGTGGCTGTAGAACACGTAGTAGTCTTCTCCCGAGAGTTTCACCTTGGTATATCCATGCGCTGCTGCCATCATGGTCTTTGTGAGTGTCTGTACATCGGCCACGTTTGTCATTTTGGTGCCGTTGATGGCTTTTACCTGCTTGTCGGGGTCGGTACTTGGGAACACCATGAGGTTTCCCGAGCGTCCCATCACGGTGCAGAAAGAGCGTGGATAGGGCTTCGCTTGCTGTACGAACCGTGCGAACCACTCCATCGACACTCCCACTGCGAGGACACCCACGGTTTTGCCTTGCTGTGAGTGTATGGGCATTCCGAAGGTCGTCACCTGTCCCGTTGCTCCTGGTCGGTCGTCGTTGAAGGGTCTACGCCAGCCAGCCCTGTTTTGTTTCACTACCATGGCATACCATTCCTGTTCCGTGTGGCTTCTCTGCTCCATGTTGCCAGCCATGACTATCGAGTCTTTGTCGGCTTCTGTTCTGTTGGGTTTCAGATAGGCAAAGGAGATGAGGCACGAGTCGCTGCCGCTGTAGTATCCGGGCTCGAAGGCTATGGCGCAGCCAACGAGTCCCGGGTTCGCCTCCAACATGTGCCGTGCACAAAGAGGCATCTGTTCGGGCTTGTCCAGGTTGTGCTCTATGTAGCCCAGCATCAGTGCCGATGCGCGTTCCACGTCGTCGAGTGTATTCCCCACGTGCTGCAGTGCGCCTTGCAGTGTCATGTCGGTCTTCTGCAGGGCTTCCTGCATGAGGGCCTTGCGCGAGTAGTAGGAGATGATGAGCATAGCCGCCATCAGTATGACAGCTACCACGGCCACGACTCTGGTTGAGAGCCGTGCTGATAGTGTCTTGAAGGGATGGCTGTGCATGATAATGAGGAATGGGGAATGAGGAATATCTTTACTTTGCCATGAGGCTGATGGCGAATCCGCCGCCGGGTGCTTCCTTGAGTCGGAGGGTCTGTCCGGCCTTCACCACTTTCTTGGTGATGACGTATGCCTGTGGGTTGGTGTCGTAGTGGGCGTCGGGTGCATCCTGATAGATGGTGCATTCATATTTGCGTCCCTTGTCGAGGAAGTCGAGCTTCACCACGGCGGTGTGCCCCTGCTCGTCGCATTTTCCGCCGATGAACCAGTTGTCGGTGCCCTTTGCCTTACGTGCCACGGTGATGTAGTCGGCGGGTTCAGCCTCGAGGTAAATGCTCTCGTCCCAGTCGCAGGCCACGTCGCGTATGAACTGGAAGGCATCGTCGAACTTCTCGTAGTTCTCGGGCAGGTCAGCAGCCATCTGCAGTGGTGAGTACATGGTGAGGTAGAGTGCCAGGCTGCCAGCTATGGTGATGCGTGCCCACGAGGGGTTCTGGCTCCACTCTGAGAGCTTTGTGACGAAGATGCCTGGTGTGTAGTCCATGGGGCCTCCCTGCAGTCGTGTGAAGGGCAGTATGCAGGTGTGGTCGGGGCGGCTGCCTCCGAAGGCCTCATACTCTGTGCCTCGTGCGCTCTCGTTTCCCACGAGGTTGGGGTATGTGCGGCAGAGCCCCGTGGGTCGTGTGGCTTCGTGTGCATTGACCATGATGTGGTGCTTGGCAGCCTGTTTCACCACGTATAGGTAGTGGTTGTTCATCGACTGCGAGTAGTGGTGGTCGCCGCGTGGTATGATGTCGCCCACGTAGCCAGTCTTCACGGCGTCGTATCCGTATTTGTTCATCAGCGTGAAGGCCTGTTCCATGTGTCGTTCGTAGTTCTGTGTGCTCGACGATGTCTCGTGGTGCATGAGCAGCTTCACGCCCTTCGCGTGTGCGTAGTCGTTGAGTGCCTTGATGTCGAAGTCGGGATAAGGTGTGACGAAGTCGAAGACGTCGCGTTTCCACATGTTTGCCCAGTCCTCCCATCCTACGTTCCATCCCTCTACGAGCACCTGGTCGAGTCCGTTCTTTGCAGCGAAGTCGATGTATCGCATCACGTTCTCGTTGTTGGCTTTGTGGTATCCGTTGGGTTTCACCTTTGCCCAGTCTATCTGGTCGAGCTTGATGCTGGGGTAGTCGTTGGTGTAGTGCCACGAGCCGCGTCCCACTATCATCTCCCACCATACGCCGCAGTATTTCGTGGGGTGAATCCAGCTGACGTCGTCGAGTGCGCAGGGCTCGTTGAGGTTCAGTATGAGATTCGACGCGAGCATGTCGCGTGCGTCATCGCTGACGATGACCGTGCGCCATGGTGTGTGGCATGGTGTCTGCATGGCTCCCTTCAGTCCAGTGGCATCGGGTGTGAGGTGGCTGACGAAGGTGAAGGGCTGTGGCAGCCGTGCTCGTGCCGGCTTGGGGTTGGGTGTGTAGGCGTTGGTGTGTCCGCGCAGCTGGGTGGTGAAGGCCTTTGTCTCGGCGTCGACGAGCTCGAGGTGCATCGTGGCGTAGTCGGCGCAGGCGGCCTCGTGCAGGTTGATGTAGAGTCCGTCGTCGGTCTTCATCTGCAGCGCTGTCTGTACGCCTGTGGGTGAGAAGACGGCCACACTGGAGTTGCCCCAGTTCACTGCCTGCTCCATGGTGGTGCGAATCTGGCTGAGCCTTGTCTGCTGTGTCTCCTGCTCCTGTGTGTCGTAGTCGCCTGGCAGCCACCATGCCATGTGGTCGCCTGCCATGCGGAACTCGGTGCGTTCCTCCTCTATGAGGAAGTAGTTGAGGTCTTTCTGCTGTGGGAACTCATAGCGCAGCCCCATGCCGTCGTCGTAGACTCGGAAGCGCAGTATGATGGTGCGCGAGTGGTCTTCGTAGTACATGCCCTTCACTCCTGGCCTGTCGGGGTGGTGAGCGGTCTTCCACTGCTGTTCTATGGTGGCGGCATACTCGCGGTAGTGGTTGCGTATGGTGCTTGTCTCGCCCCATACGGGCTTCCATGTCTCGTCCTGCTCGGTGGTCTGCTCGTCCACCAGCTTGAAGCCGTCCAGCAGGTCGCGCTCGTCGTCTTTCATCGAGGCGTGCTTGTCGCGTGCCAGCTCTAGTCCCAGGTGTGAGGGTAGCACCACGGGCTTACCCTTGTAGGAGAGTTCGTAGGTGGGCCGGCCGTCGTTGTCAATCTGGAATTTCAGCACCACGTTGCCGTTGGGCGATGCCACTTCTGTTGCCTTCAGTGCGAGGGGCATGAGCAGCAGCGCTGCCAATGCCGTCAGGAGTCTTGTCTGTCTCATGTTCAGTATTTGTATTTTCATCGGTTTTAGCATAATTATTGAGTATTTCATTAGGTTTTCGATGGTTTCGGTCTTAGTATTATGATTTGCAAAGATAATGGCTTTTCCCGATTATTATTCCTCCCTGCCCTTTATTATTATATTTATAATGTTCAAACGTTTGCACAGCCAACTGTGCTATTGGGCACAGGAAAGCACAGAGAAACACAACAAAAGAAAAATCAAGAAAGAGCCTTGTGCCTTGACACACTTTCAGCGCATGTCAGAAGCCCCCCATGTTAAGCAGTTTTCTTCAATGACAACAATTTTTCCTGACTTCGGCGATGCGTCACCCTGTTCGCACGTGCGCCTGTTAATTTAATCTTGCTTCTTGTCGAGAATGGCCTTGATGTCGAAGAGTGTCTTAATCCTCTGATGCTTTTCTGTAAGGAATAGCGTCTTAACTCTTTCAGTATCGCCATATGGCAGGCTCAGCTTGATGGTGGGTATGGTTTTGGCAATGTCAATCACCTTGTCTACGCTAAGATTGATTCCCCCGTGCAGGGCGATGATGCGCTGCAGTTCTTTGTAGACCTTGTATGCTGTGAAGCAGATGCAGACATTAGCCTCGATGCAGTTGAATAGCCGATGGTGATTGGCCGTATGGCGAGGTCGGTCTTGTTCATGAACTTTCTGGAAGCTAAAATTAGCTCTTTTTTCTCTTGTCGCCTATAAGGTCTTTCAGGTCGTCGAGGTCTTCCAAATCAAAATTTACTTTGTCTGACATATATTTTTACATGTTGAAGTCAATAAAGTCTTCCAGAGACTTGACGAGGCTTTTTGATGCAGTGTCGCCTATGTGTTTCAATGGGTGGAGGTCTTTGTGGAGCAATTCACGTAGTTCCTGTTCATCTGTAGCCACGTATGCATAGTTTTTCTCTTTTATCATCAGGGCAGTGGCTTTCTGATGTTCGTTGCGATGCTCACCTATCGATGCTATGCGTGGAAAGATGACCAATGGCTTAGAGTTGCGTAGAGCAGACAGAATAGTCCCCATGCCAGCATGGGCTACAATCAATCTTGCCTGGGCAAACACTTTTTCAAATTCATCGGGTTCAATGAAATCAATGAGTTTAAAGTGTTTAGGTTTGTATTTACCCCTAAGGGCCTGGGCATATATTTCCTCGTTCAGTTCTGGCGCAATACGGTCGAGAATCTCGATGAGCCGGTCGAATGGAATCTGTGTGCCAATAGTTACGAATATCATAGTTGAGATTTGAACGGTTAGTGATTATCCAAAGATGTCTCCGGAATAATGGATTTTGGCTGTAGCCAAATGTTGCCACTGCGTATAGACTCTAGAGACGAATAAAGCTGCAATCCTTCCGCTTAGGGACAGGCGGTTGACGTTGGCGATGCTGTCTATCCAAATGGTCTTTCTGCGTAGCAGCCATCCAGCAAACACACAGATCAGTCCCGGAGCGGCTCCAGTGGTGATGATTGCATCGGGCTTTTCCTTTCTGATGATATTCAACTGCCTGAAGAATGCCGGTATCAGTTTCCAGGCATTTGAACGACTGAAATCAGTAGCCAGATAATAATTCTTACCTTCTACCATCGCAGCACATTTTGGATGTGTTGAGACATATACCATCTCATAATATTCCTCCAGGGGCCTCGCTATCCGCAGCAATTGTATCCAATGACCTCCTATCGAGGCTACGGCAATAACTTTTTTCTTATTCATTTAATCTATTGGCAATACTGTAAATTGACCGAGTTTGTCTAAGAACGCTTGTGTGAAATGATTCATATATCCTCCGCTTGATGTCAGGGTTAGTTCTCCAACATAAACATGTCCGTTGACATCATACAAATCTACCCGCATCTGAGGATGTTCTTTGGAAAGAATTGATGCAATACGTAACATAGTGTCCAGGGATGCAGGCTTTGGCATCAGTTTCTGTTCAGGTATATAGTGAGAGGAATAGCGAAGAAATTCTGGATGAGCATTCCAGTCGCAGTCATATACACCTATTTCACAATAATATTGATTATGCCTGTTGCTGTAACATACGACGAACTCTGGTTTACCGTCAAAAGCCCATATCTTGTAATCGACGAGTGATTGTGATTCGTTAGGTTGCGTACTTCCGTCAAGAAGTTCTTCCGCAATAACGCATGGCTTAATATATTTGTAATGTTCTTCACCAGTGAGTACACCGTATGGCGACTGAAGTGTCTTTCTGAAATGCTTAAGTGTTTTTTCTTTATCAATTGTCTTTTTTTCAGCACATACCAACACATCACCGCTGCCATTGTTACATTTCATCACAAACTGCTGTGGCAACTTTTCCCAATCTATCTCCTCCACGGTGTCCCACTTGCCTTTTAGCGGAATGAGACAATCTTCGAAGCCGCAGTCCTTCACATAATCTCTTACACGATACTTGTCTGCCAGCAATGGCCACTGACTCGTATCGCCATAGAACTTCATCCAGTTGATTTTCTCGTTGAGATTCTTTGGGTGCTCAAAATCTGGCCAACGATGCAACTTGTAGAAATACTTAAGCCTTGCCACCCGTATCGGTGTCAAGATGCGCAGTTTTACCAGAAGGTTAACAAAAAACAGTATGACTACTTTCATTGTTTCAGGTTTCAATCAGTCCAATGCTTCTTAAATAATCATCATTCAATACTTTTGCAACATCATATCGTAATGCTTCTTGTCGCGCATTAACAGCCATTTCCTCCAAATTAATTTCTCCAAGGATGCATTTCTCCATTGTGTCAGCCAGTGCTTTCACGTCATGCACTGGGTATAATATTCCCAATTCTCCATCCCTTATGATTTCTGAATTATGCGCCCAGTCTGATATCAACATAGGAAGTCCTGCAATAAAAGCATCAATAAACACACCAGCGAATCCTTCCCCTTTCCAGTAGGTTGGGAAAAGCATTGCATGATAGGTGGCTAATGTATCATAGCCTGCGGCAGTTTTCAAATCTAGTAAGCCATGATAATTCGCATTGTCCAGTTGCTTGACCTTTTGAGTGAATCTCTCTTCGTATGCCTCATCCATTTTCCCGTAGAAATCTACACAGAATCGATCACGCAGTCCTTTTTCATTCAGTGCTTTTATGGCTTCTAATATATAGTCGCATCCCTTTTCTGGCATAACGCGGCTTAGGAACACAAAGCGTTTTTTGGAATTTTGTTTTCTTTCGTTGAGTGCTTTGTTTAAATCGGGGAAATAGGGAATGGCCTTGAAATTTGGAAGCTGTGAAACACCTTTTATCCCACACTCCTGTAGTTGTTTGACCATAGCGTGGCTTTCAACAAAAGTGTATTTTGCATATCCAAAAACATCAGCGTCAATCACCCCGTTTTGTATGTTGTCTCCAAATTTTCCGCCTATGACCCAGTGAATGACCTCTCGCTTCAGGTGCAAGGCTCGGAAAAACTTCAAAGTGCCATAAACATTTTTGGCCGACGTAGAGAAAATAATCGTGGCTTTCGGCTGGCTCACCAATGCCCACAGCGCCTGCAGGTAAATCCACGGATGGCGGTTCTTCTGATAGAAATCCAACACCGTCACCTTGCAGTACTTTTTCAGTTCTGCAATGATATACTGGTTCTTGGCTGTCTCCCCATCCACGGGTGGCTTTCCCGTTCTTATCCAACCGACGAATATGACTTGTTTCATTTTCGTAACTTTTTAAAAAGGTTAAGTACAGAATGTCCAATTGCTCCAAGTATATAACCAATTTTTGAAACTCTGAAAGCCATTCCCTCATTAAGGGCGTCTTGACAAGGATTACAATGTCCACAAGTTAATCCCAATATTGGGTGATGGCAAAACCATGTCATTTCTGCGATGTCTCCGAATCCAAGCTGATGGAGTTCTTCCCATTCCTCTGTTTTTTTCTTGCCAACCAGAAGACATGGGAAGAGAAGGTTCTCGTACATTATAAAAGCATCATGATTCATGTCTGAAATCTCATTAGTTATTGTAAATACATCTATTCCAGATACCTTTATCTTTTGCATTTCCTTACCTTCAAGGGTGTGAATAACCTTGCCTCTATTTTCCATCATCACACCAACCATTAGTTTCTTTCTTTGTTGACGAGAAAACCTTGCTAACCAATCGTATTGTCTTCCTAAAGAGTATTTTTTATTAAGACGTTTCCACGAATCAGTTATGTCTTTATAAGCATTAATTGACTTTTCGTAAATGATAATGGTTGTTAACAATTGTCCTTTGATTACATTATGATCCTGTAAATGTTGAGATATCTTACGAATGGCGTTTAACTCTTTTTTCAATGATTTACGTCCTTCATCAATGATATAGTATGGCTGAACGGTCATTCCCATGTATAATAGTTTAACAACTAAATAGGTGCTATCCAAACCACCAGTCCATAATACATTAACAATTTCTTTCATCGTTCATTCATTCAAAAATGAGACATCTGCGGTGATATACTGATTCTTGGCAGTCTCCCCGTCGACAGGCGCTTTGCCCTGATTTACCCAACCGACAAAGAGAACTTGATTCATTACTTTAATGCTGTCTTTAAAAATTTTAAACTATCTAATCTGAGTTCTTCAAGATTGTTATCTACCCTATTCCAGTCTATCGGTTCTTTAATCTTTAAGATGTCATCTTTAAATATATGGCTCTTATTGATTCCTAAAATCTCAAATAGGGAATCAATTCTTGAGTTCCTATTTGAATGTACTTGATG
>JAILPA010000096.1 GCA_024690505.1 Prevotella sp. | reverse complement strand
GCCGACAGCGACAAGCACTTCACCATCTTCACCACCCGCGCCGACACCATGTTTGGCGTTACCTTCATGGTGCTGGCTCCCGAGAGCGAGCTGGTGAAGGAGCTCACCACCCCCGAGCAGCAGCAGGCCGTTGACGACTATCTGGACTACGTGAAGAAACGCACCGAGCGCGAACGCCAGATGGACCACTCCGTCACCGGTGTCTTCTCGGGATCCTATGCCATCAATCCCTTCACCGACGAGAAGATACCCATCTGGATAGCCGAGTACGTGCTGGCTGGCTACGGCACTGGCGCCATCATGGCCGTGCCTGCACACGACAGCCGCGACTACGCCTTTGCACGCCATTTCAACCTGAAGATAGTGCCCGTCATCGAAGGTGCCGACGTATCGCAGGAGAGCTTCGATGCCAAGGAGGGCATCATGTGCAACTCAGCATCAGCGAAGTTCTCGCTCAACGGACTCACCGTGAAAGAGGCCATCGCCGCCACGAAGAAGTTCGTCACCGAGCAAGGACTGGGACGCGTCAAGGTGAACTACCGCCTGCGCGACGCCATCTTCAGCCGGCAGCGCTACTGGGGCGAGCCATTCCCCATCTACTATAAGGACGACATGCCCTACATCGTGCCCAAGGAATGCCTCCCGCTGCAGCTGCCCGAAATCGACGAGTACAAGCCCACAGCCACCGGCGAGCCGCCGTTGGGACGCGCCAAGTACTGGGCATGGGACACGAAGACTGACAGCGTGGTAGACTGCGCGGCCATCGACAACAAGACCGTGTTCCCGCTCGAGCTCAACACCATGCCAGGATTTGCTGGCTCGTCGGCCTACTACCTGCGCTATATGGACCCACACAACGACAACGCTCTCGTGAGCAATGCCGCCGACGAATACTGGCGCAACGTAGACCTCTACGTGGGAGGCTCGGAGCACGCCACAGGTCACCTCATCTACAGCCGCTTCTGGAACAAGTTCCTCTACGACTGCGGCTACAGCTGCGAGGAGGAGCCATTCAAGAAACTCGTCAATCAGGGAATGATACAGGGATGGTCGAGCTTCGTCTTCCGGCTCAAAGGCACCAACCGCTACGTCAGCTACGACCTACTGGACGTGCAGTACGACAACGACGCCAAGAAGAACCGCTACTTCTACAACGGCACCGAGGCCGACCCCATCTACACCGACATCAGCACCGTCAACGGAAAAGAACTCGACGTGGAAAAGATTCGTCAGTGGATGGCCGACTTCCGCGATGCCGAGTTTATCACCAACGCTGAAGGGAAGTACATCGTCAACCAGGCTATCGAGAAGATGTCGAAGTCGAAATACAACGTGGTGAACCCCGATGACATTTGCAACAACTATGGCGCCGACACGCTGCGACTCTACGAGATGTTCCTCGGCCCCATCGAGCAGTCGAAGCCCTGGGACGTAGCCGGCATCGACGGCTGCCACCGCTTCCTCCGCAAGTTCTGGAACCTCGTCACTCTATGCTGCAACACTGTTGCAGCAAAGGAAACGGCAAAGGAAACAGCGGCAACGCCCGAGGAGCTGAAGAGCCTGCACAAGCTCATCAAGAAGGTGACGCAGGACATCGAGGCCTTCTCATACAACACCGCCATCTCCGCCTTTATGATTGCCACCAACGAGCTCTCGCAGCTGAAGTGCCAGAATCAGGAGGTGATGAAGACCCTCACCGTGCTCATCGCTCCCTTTGCTCCTCACATTGCAGAGGAGATGTGGGAGCTGCTGGGCGGCGAAGGCAGCGTCTGCGATGCACAGTGGCCCACCTGGAACGAGGAGTACCTGGTGGAGAGCCAAGTGAAGCTGGGCGTGCAGTTCAACGGAAAGATACGCTTCGACATGCAGTTCCCTGCCGATGCCGACAACGCCACCATCGAGCAGGCCGTACGTGCCGACGAGCGCACAGCCAAGTACACCGAAGGCAAGCAGATAGTAAAGGTAATCATCGTACCGAAGCGCATGGTGAACATTGTAGTCAAATGATGACCATTAACCACAAGTTGATACTGAAGGAGGTCGGCGACTATGTTGGCATAACCGTCGGCCTCATGCTCTATACCCTCGGCTTCACCCTCTTTCTCATGCCGAACGAGATCGTCACGGGAGGAGTCTCGGGCATCGGTGCCATCATCTACTACGCCAGCCGGTTCCCCGTCAGCTACACCTACTTCCTCGTCAACGGACTGCTACTCATCGTGGGGATGAAGCTGCTGGGATGGCGATTCCTCACAAAGACCATCTACGCCATCCTCATGCTCACGCTGATGCTGAGCATAGCCCAGAACGTCATTCCGAAGGACGAGACCGGCTGCTACGTGAAGATACTGGGCGACGGGCAGGAGTTCATGTCGCTCATCATCGGGTGTATACTCACAGGCACAGCACTGGCCGTCGTCTTCCTGAACAACGGCTCCACGGGCGGCACCGACATCATCGCCGCCTCGGTGAACAAGTTCCACAATATCTCGCTCGGCACCGTGCTTACCTTTGTCGACCTCATCATCATCGGTTCCTGTCTCTTCATACCGCAGTTCGGCGACATGCTCGGAAGGCTACACAAGGTGGTGTTCGGATTCTGCACCATGGTCATCGAGAACTTCATGCTCGACTACGTGATGAACCGCCGCCGCCAGTCGGTGCAGTTCTTCATCTTCTCAAGCAAATGGCAGGAGATAGCCAATGCCATCGGCACACAGACCGACCACGGAGTCACCATACTCGACGGCCACGGATGGTACACGGGACAGGAGCGCAAGGTGCTCTGCATACTGGCGCGAAAGAACGAGAGCACCATCATCTTCCGCCTCATCAAGATGATCGACCCGCAGGCATTCGTCTCGCAGTCGAGCGTCATCGGCGTCTTTGGCGAGGGCTTCGATCCCATCAAAGTAAAGACACCAACGTCACCCAATCTTTCCACAACCCCTGCTGACCCATGAGAATAGTCTTTGCCACCAACAACCAGCATAAGCTGCAGGAAGTACGCCAGATACTGGGCGATAGGGTAGAAGTACTGTCACTGGCCGACATAGGCTGCCACGAAGACATCCCCGAGACAGGCCTCACCCTCGAAGAGAACGCCCTGCAGAAGGCCAGCTACGTCTACGACCACTACCACCTCGACTGCTTTGCTGATGATACCGGCCTGGAGGTGGATGCCCTCGGTGGAGCACCAGGCGTCTTCAGCGCCCGCTACGCTAGCATGGAAGGGCTCCAGCCCGCCCCCGCCGGAAAAAGCGAGTCCGAGCCCCGCCCCGCCCCTGAGAGCGCGTCCGTGTCTGGCGGTTTGCCCGCCGGAAAGAGCCACGACAGCGAGGCCAACATGTCCCGCCTGCTGCGCGAGCTGGCCTCCACCACCGACCGCCGTGCCCGCTTCCGCACCGTTATCGCCCTGATACAAAAGCAGAACGTGTGCCCTTGCGGCTGCACCGCCATCAAGCGCCAGCACCTGTTCGAGGGCATCGTCGACGGAGAGATTACCCGGCAGCGGAGCGGTGCCGAAGGCTTCGGATACGACCCCATCTTCCGCCCCGATGGCTACGACAAGACCTTTGCCGAGCTGGGGCCCGATGTCAAAAACACCATCAGCCATCGGGCACGCGCCACTGCCAAGCTCTGCGAGTTTCTGCTGGCTAAGCCCTGAGCGGACGAACGAGGAACCGAAATACTCACGAACCGAGGAATGAGAAACAAGAAACAAGAAAGGAATGAACATAATGGCTAAACATCTTTTTTCCCGACAAACGCTGCTGACAGGATTACTGGTCGTCTTGAGTCAGATGGCAGTCACACCCGCAAAGGCACAAATGGGCACATGGCATGCCTACATGGCCTACCAGGAGCCGCAGCAGATAGTAAAGGCTGGAAGCAACGACCTCTTCGTCAGGGCTTCCAACGGCCTCTACCAGTACAATCTGGCCGACCACAGCATCACTACCTACGACAAGGTGAGGCAGCTGAACGACACCAACATCAGACTCATTGCCTGGAACCAGCAGGCAAAGCGCCTCATCGTGGTCTACCAGAACTCGAACATCGACCTCGTCGACCTCAACGGCAACGTCACTAACCTCAGCTCACTCTATACCAAGTCGATGATGCAGGACAAGACCGTGCACGTCATCTACGTCAGCGGCGCCTACGCTTACCTCGGCACAGGATTTGGCGTGGTGAAGCTCAACGTGCAGCGGGGCGAGATAGCCGAGTCGTACATCCTCGACCAAAGCATCCATGCCATCGGCATCAGTGGCGACAACCTCTATCTGCGTAACGGGGAAGGTAACGTGCTTGTGGGCAGCCTTGCCAAGAACCTTATCGACAGCCACAACTGGACAGCAGGAACCGCCCCCGACGGCCTCTTCGACGAAGACCTGACCGACTGGAACCAATACATTGAGACGGTGAAGACGCTGCAGCCTGGAGGACCGAAGTATAACCACTTCGAATTCATGCGCTTCAAGAACAATCAGCTCTACACCTGTGGCGGCGGATGGGACAGCACCAACGACCTGGCCAGGCCTGCCACCGTGCAGATATTCAACGAGGACAGAGAGTGGCAGACACTGCCCGACGACATGACCGGCGTGGCAGGAACGGAGTCGTCAAACTGGAAATTCGTCGATATGATGGCTGTCGACGTCGACCCCCTTGATGCCAAGCACATCATAGCTACTGGCCGTACAGGCATGTATGAGTACTACGACAACCAGTTCCGCCAATATTACAATAAGGACAATTCCTTGCTGAAAAACTCCATCAACTCCAGCAGCAACAAGTATGTCCTGACCCTGGGCAGCCTCTTCGACAGTGCGGGAAACTTCTGGTGCGCTGTCAGCGAGACCCGTGGTGACAACCTCGTGGTTTACCGCGGAGACGGCCAATGGGTTTCCCGCAGCAAAAGCGAGCTGTACAACAGCAATCAGGTCAGTCTGTCGGCATTGAAAGCCCTATACGAAGACAGCCGCCATTACCTGTGGTTCGTCAACGAGCATTTTAACTTGCCCTCATTCTATTGTTACGACCCGGCAACCGACCGCATGGTGAACTCGTTCAAGACTCTTGTCAATCAGGACGGAACCTCCTACACCGCCTTTACGCCTTATTGCGTGACCGAAGACCTGGACGGCAACATCTGGGTGGGCACCAGCGAAGGGCCCTTCCTCATCGAGGCCGACCGCATCAATACCCCCGACACCTACGTCACCCAGGTGAAAGTGCCCCGCAACGACGGCACGAACTATGCCGACTACCTGATGGCTGGCGCCGTGGTGAACTGCATCGTCGTCGACGGCGGTAATCGCAAGTGGATGGGCACCGCAGGCAACGGCATCTACCTCATCAGCGCCGACAACATGACCCAGATTGCACACTATACTGCCAACGACAGTCCCCTGCTGTCTGACATCATTGAGTCGATGGCCATCAACAATGCCACAGGAGAGCTCTTCATAGGCACCGATGCTGGCCTCTGCTCGTTTATGACCGATGCCACCGATGCTGCCATCGAGATGGTGAAGGACGACGTCTATGCCTATCCCAACCCCGTGGAGCCAGGCTACAATGGACTGATCACCGTGGTGGGCCTGTCGCGCGATGCCGATGTGAAGGTGCTCACCACCAACGGCCAGCTCGTGGCTCAGGGCCGCAGCAACGGCGGCACCTTCACTTGGAACGGGTGCGACAGCCGTGGGCGCCGCGTGGCCAGTGGCATCTATATGGTTGCTGCCGCCACGAGCGAAGGCAAGAAAGGAG
>JAILPA010000068.1 GCA_024690505.1 Prevotella sp. | reverse complement strand
CAGAAAAGCAGGATAGGAGATGATTTCAACCGGAAGAAAATTCTTTGCAACGTTAAAGTTGTGTTAAAAAGATGATTTCCCTTGGTTGTTAACATAAAATGCGCAAGCTCCAAACTACCCCAAAGAATGATTTAATTACTGACCCCACCCCTGCCCCTCCCCTACGATGGGAGGGGAGCGGCTACCGTCCTGTTCGCTTGATAGCAAGCCGCATGGCGTTCCCCCCGCATGGCACTCCCCTCCCATCGTAGGGGAAAGGCTACGGGTAGGCGAGCTATGCTCGGGAATGGGGCAGGGGTGGGGTCAGTAATTAAATCATTCTTTGGGGTAGTTTGGAGCTTGCAAAACTTGAATAGTATATAGAAACAGTAATTATAAAACAAGGGAAACGATGAAGAAAATTTTGATTTTTGCCACGATGCTACTGGCGATGACGGCCTGTCAGGAGTCGATCGAGAAGCGGTTGGCCCGCGAGGCCCGCGAGATAACCGAGAAAGGGCCTCAGCCCATGCAGGTGCTGGGCAACGACGGGAAGATGCACACGATGATACGCGACAGCGTGGTGTTCGACATCGCCTCGCTGACCGAGCGCGAGTACTTCACCATGACGGGCGACATCGACACCATCGGCACCGCCCCCACGAAAGAGGCCTTGGTGAGCCAGCTGAGGAATGCGCCTGCCTACAGGATTCACCGCGAGCGGGGCTACAGTTTCTACTTCCTCTATCGCTCGGCTAAGAATCCCAAGCAGGTCTACTCGGAGATTACCATCACCAAGAAGGACTATGAGTGAATGAGAAATGAGGAATGAGGAATGAGAAATGAAGAGTTTGCTACCACGGCAGAAGGCCATAAGGTAGCAAACTCTTTATTCTGTGGTCTGAACTCAAAAAAAAACTCTAAACGTTCGGTGCGTTCTTCAGCTGTTCCAATGCACGGCAGAGCTGGTCGGGACAGGATGTTCGCTTGGTGCCGCAGCGTATGCCGTCGAGACGACGAATGATGTCATCAATCTTCTGACCGCGCACCAACTGGCTGATGCCCTGCAGGTTGCCGTTGCAGCCACCCAGGAAGAACACCTGCTGAACCACGTCGTTCTCGTCGCAGGTCACGTCGATGAGCTTCGAGCAAGTGCCTGTTGTCTCGTACTGAATATGCTTCATGTTTGCTTTGTGTGTTGAACCACAGCCGTTACTCCTCGGGCTTCATGTTCGTATAGACGGTCTGCACGTCGTCGAAGTCTTCAAGCCGCTCCACCATCTTGTCGATGGCCTCACGCTGCTCGGGGGTGACGTCCTTCAGGTCGTTGGGGATGCGGGTGAACTCGGCACCGGTTACCTCGTAGCCCTCTGCCTCCAAGTGTTTCTGGATGGCACTAAAGCTTGAGGGGTCGCCGTAGATGGTGATTTCACCCGTCTCTTCGTCTTCGTCGAACTCGTCCTCCACACCGTAGTCGATGAGGTCGAGAATCATCTCGTCCATGTCGAGCCCGTCCTTCTTTTTGAATGTGAAGACGGCCTTGTGGTCGAAGAGGAACGAGAGGCTGCCCTGTGTGCCCAGGTTGCCGCTGAACTTATTGAACACCGAGCGGACGTCGCCCACGGTGCGGGTGGTGTTGTCGGTCAGGGTCTCAACGAAGATGGCCACGCCATGAGGGCCGTATCCCTCGTAGGTCACTTCCTTGTAGTCGCTCTGATCCTTGCCCATGGCGTTCTTGATGGCACGCTCGATGTTGTCCTTCGGCATGTTCTCGCGCTTGGCGTTGGCAATGCAGGCACGCAGCGCGGGGTTGTTCTCGGGCTCAGGGCCGCCAGCCTTCACGGCGATGGCTATCTGCTTGCCAATCTTGGTAAATGTCTTGGCCATGTGGCCCCATCTCTTCAGCTTCGTAGCTTTACGATATTCAAATGCTCTTCCCATTGGATTTACGTTTTTATTTTGTTATTATCTTAATTCTGCGTTCAGTTGCTTCTTCAGGTTCTGAATCAGTTTCTGCATGATGGCATCAATCTGCTTGTCGTTCATGGTCTTCTCCGTGTCCTGCAGGATGAAGTTGACGGCATACGACTTCTTTCCAGCCGGCAGGTTCTTGCCTTCATAGACGTCGAAGAGCTCTATGCTCTTCAGCAGTTTCTTCTCCGTCTGGCGTGCTATCTGTTCTATCTGAGCAAACTCCACGTTCTGGTCGATGAGGAGTGCAAGGTCGCGGCTGACGGCGGGATGCTTCGATATTTCGGTGAATGTCACCTCGTTCTTCTTCGTGGCCTTCATCAGCTGTGTCCAGTTCAGCTCGGCGAAGTAGACGGGCTGCTGCAGGTCGAACTGCTTCAGCAGCTTCTTCGACACGATGCCCATCTCTATGAGTTTCTTGCCGCCACGGGTCTCTATCTGCACGCCGGCTGAGAAGAAATCAGCATTCTCGGTCTTCTTCTGAACGATGACGCCCTGCTTCATGCCGATGCGGCTCAGGATGTTCTGCACGTAGGCAGCCAGCTCGTAGTAGGTGGTGTCCTCGTTGGGATGTGCCCACGAGCCTTCCACGCGCTTGCCCGTCACCCAGATTCCCATGTAGTTTTCTTCCTTGTAGGCCTGCATGGGATTATCGTCGTTGGCTTTCTCGGGGTCGAAGAAATAGCAGTTGCCAAACTCGAAGAACTTCAGGTTGGCATTCTTGCGCTTCACATTGTGCTCGATGCTCTCCAGTCCGCCGTAGAGCAGGGTCTGGCGCATCACGCCAAGGTCTGACGACAGGGGGTTCATAATGCGCACCACGTCTTGCTTGTCTTCGTAAAACGCCGACTTGCTCAGCGAGTTGTTCAGTATTTCATTGAAGCCAGCACCCACCAGCTGCTCGCTCACAAGGTTCTGCAGCTTGTGCTTACGGTCTTCCTCGCCCTTGATGACGAGGCTCGACTTGAGCTGTGTGGGAATCTCGACGTTGTTGTAGCCATAGATGCGCAGGATGTCCTCCACCACGTCGCATGGGCGCTGCACGTCCACACGGTAGGCGGGCACCTCGAGCTTCAAGCCCTCGGCTGTTTCTTCGAGGATTTTCATCTCCAGCGTCTGGCAGATACTCTTGATGGTCTCTGCGGGTATGTCCTTGCCCACGAGCTGGTGCACGTAGTCGTACTTCAGATTCACCTGGGGGTTGGCGATGGGCGAGGGATAGACGTCGCAGATGTCCATCGATATTTTGCCGCCTGCCAGTTCCTTGCACATTAGTGCCGCCTGCTGCAGGGCGTAGATGACGCCATTGGGGTCGATGCCGCGCTCGAAGCGGAAGGAGGCATCGGTGCTCAGTCCGTGGCGGCGTGCCGACTTACGAATCCATGTAGGATGGAAGTAGGCGCTCTCCAGCACCACGTTGCGAGTGGTCTCGTAGGTGCCGCTGCCCTTGCCGCCAAACACGCCGGCGATGCACATAGGTTCCTCGGCATTGCAGATAGCGAGGTCGCGGTCGGAGAGTTTGTGCTCTACGCCGTCGAGGGTGACAAAGGGTGTGCCTTCGGGCATGGTCTTCACCACTATCTTGCTGCCCTTCACCATGTCGGCATCGAAGGTGTGGAGCGGCTGACCGTAGGCGAACATGATGTAGTTGGTGATGTCAACAATATTATTAATGGGCCGCAGGCCTACGGTGGTCAGCTTGGCCTTCAGCCATTCGGGCGACTCTTTCACCTCGCAGCCCATGATGCTGACGCAGGCATAGCGCCGGCAGGCCTCGGTGTTCTCAATCTCTACCGTTATGGGCAGGTCGTGGTTGTCGACGGGGAAACAGTCGGCCACGGGACGGTGAAGCGAGGTCTTGTAGCCGTTTTGCACCAGCCATGCATAGAGGTCGCGTGCCACTCCCCAGTGCGACAGGGCATCGGCACGGTTGGCGGTAATGTCAATCTCGATGAGCCAGTCGCTCTCCAGGTGATAGTATTCGGCAGCGGGAGTGCCCACCACGGCATCGTCGGGCAATACGATGATGCCTGCATGGCTTGTGCCAATGCCTATCTCGTCCTCGGCACAAATCATGCCACACGATTCCACGCCGCGCAGCTTCGACTTCTTGATGACGAACTCCTTGTCGCCATCGTAAAGCACGCAGCCCAGGTCGGCCACGATGACTTTCTGACCAGCAGCCACATTGGGTGCGCCACACACTATCTGCGAGGGCACGTCGCGGCCCAGGTCTACCGTTGTCACATGCAGGTGGTCGCTGTCAGGATGGGCTTCGCAGGTCAGAACCTGGCCCACATAGAGTCCCTTCAGACCTCCACGAATGGATTGTACTTCTTCCAGAGCGTCGACTTCCAGTCCCGTAGAGGTCAGCGCATCGCACACCTGCTGCGGCGAAAGGTCGAAATCGACGTATTCTTTCAGCCATTTATAAGAAATATTCATCCTCTAAAACTATAGTTTAATTTGAATTTGCGTGCAAAGTTACTATTTTTCGCTCATCCATGCAAATAAAAACAAGAAAATTCGTTTTCCTTTCACAATTAGCCGACTTATTCGTACCATTACCGCCCGCAAGTCGCTCTACAAGTATGACACTATGCGCCTGCACTTCCCTCCTCTAGGAGGGGAGACTCGCAGGGCATTTTTGTTCAGCGATTTTAGTTATTCATGTTTCTAAAGCTGCTACTATTATGATTGTGAATAAGTTACCGACCCCACCCCTGCCCCATTCCCGAGCATAGCTCGCCTACCCGTAGCCTTTCCCCTACGATGGGAGGGGAGCGGCTACCGCCCTGTTCGCTT
>JAILPA010000035.1 GCA_024690505.1 Prevotella sp. | reverse complement strand
CCCGCTGACATGCTTGTTCTCTGTGTTCTGCCACCTCACGCTGGTCAACCCTGTGGCCGCGTCAAGGGTCGGATTGTTGTGTGCCATCCAGATAATGCCACTTTCTTTTAAGACGGTTACTTTCTCCGTCACTGTCTGTGCTTGCATGGTGACGGTCATCGCCGCCATGAATGCTGTTATCAAAAATCTGTTGCGTTTCATAATTCAAAAGTTTGGTTTGTATGGGTTATCTTTTCGCGAAATTCTTGATATGCTTCCGACGAGACCACCGCGTCCGTCGGTGCATGGGTGGCATAGAGGATAATTCTGCCGCCGCCGATGCGCTCGGCCAGCCAGAGATGTCTCTGTCGCAGTCTGCGGTCCTCAAGCGAGAACATCAGCTGCTGCTGCGAGATAGTCAGCCGATAGCCGGGGCTGTTGTAGCCGTAGGAGCTTGCCACCTGCAGCAGGCGGTCGAAGAGCCTCACCTTGTCGTTGTCAGGAAAAACGTAGGCGACGCTATGGGCAGTGGAGTCGCTCAGCACTTCAGTCTCGATATGGTGGTATTCGGCCAGCTTTGCGATGAAGTCATCCATCAGGCTTGGGGCCTGGTAGGCCGTATCCTCGGCTTCGAGCGAGGCGTAATGTAAGTTGTCGTCCTTTACCGCAGGCTCGGTACGGCCCACAGCCTTTCTGTCTTGCTCCGCCGCGTCCGACTCAGTTTTGTACACAGGCCTTGTACGATGTGTACATGGGCGTTGTACGGTCTGTACATCGGCTGTGTACGGTTTTCCTTCGGCTTTGTTTGTCCTCTCTATGGTATCGCTGGCTATGGAAGTCGGCTTAACCTGTTGCTGGGCTATTGGCTTAACGGTATCCTCTTGTCGGTTGAACCATACCATGGCTCCCACTCCAAAGAGTACCAACAGGCAAGCGGCGATGGCTGCGTTGATGTAGGGCCAGTAACGGCGCTTGGATGTTTCCCTTGCTGTATCTATCCGCTTCAGCACTCGCTCGTTCAGGTCAGCGGGTATTGGCGGCAGCTGCTGTTCACGGCGGCTGACGGCTTCGCGCAGGTGGGTGTCGCTGTGTAATTGGCGGATGATGTCGTTCTCGTTCATGTGTGCATGGTTTTGATGATTCGGTAGAGTTTCTTGCGTATGCGGCTCAGCTGAGAACCGACGGTAGAGGTGATGGAGCCTGTGACGAAGGCGATGTCGGCAAGGCTCATGCCGTCGTAGTAGAACATGCTGATGAGAGCCTGCTCGTGTGTGGGCAGTTGTGCCAGCGCCTGCTCCAGATGCTCTATGGCCTGCCCGTCAGTAGGCTCATCGTCGGCCGTGTCGCTGATGTCAGCAGCGCGGTCGTCCATATAGACGATGGAGGGCCTCTTGCCACGCACGAAGTTGAGCGCCTCGTGGTAGGCAATGCGGCTGAGCCAGGTGGCGAGCGAGCTGCGCTGCGGGTCGTAGTCGCTGATGGCCTGAAGAGCCTTGACGAACACGTCCTGATAGACCTCCTCGGCATCCTCCTGCCGCTCCACGACGCGCCGCACCAGCCGGAAGACGGCGGGGCCGTAGTCGCTGAGCAGCTGCTGGCAGGCACTGTGGTCGCGCTGCTGCAGCCGGGCTATGAAGAGGTCTGTTGTCTGTTCCATTCTACTATTATATACACGAAAAGTGGAAAAACATTGCATCCGTTGGCATTTTTATTTCCGTTTTTTCGTGTTGAGGCCCCAGACGTATCGTTGCCAAAAAAGCATGGGGTGCAATCACTGCGACCCATGCTGTTCCCTCGGGAATGAATCTAAATCTACCAAATGTCTCTAATATAGCTTCTGTTGCAGTTTCCAATTTCACCACCTTGCACGGGTGATTACTTAAGAGTTTCTGGTTGTTGCGCCACTCCTGAATATTGAGGGACACTACTTTCCCCTCCCAGTTGGCGCCTCATATGGTGAAGATCTCACCCTCGGTGGCAACGAGGGTGACGGTTTCAATCTCCATGGGCAGCGGGTCGAAGACGCGGACGATGGCAAAATAATTGTCCGTGACACCTTCTTCGTTCTTGGCTAACGTGGGGCAAAAAGACGAAAGAATCCCGTTACGGCAACAACCGTAGCGGGATTCTTATCAAATATTATGAGTTGTGTTTACTTCACCTCCTCGAAATTCACCACTGCTGTATATCAGTAGGTTACGAATCGATGGTACAAATAAGGTACTATTAATTGGGCAAAAAGTCTACCTTGTTATTTCGTTCGAGGTAGGAAAACATGCCTTCCCATGCCTCGTTTAGCTCACGAAGTGGTAATCGCTCGCGTACTAATTTAATGTGCTGTCGTTGACAAAATGACTTCAGTATGCACTCTGTAGTCTCGTTAGGCACAGAAATTTGCAATGGCATGTGTCCTTGTTGATACATCACCTCGCAAAGATTGGAGAGGATGTTATAAACCCAGAGGTCATCATCCAATTTCACTATTTCAGTTTGGATGATACGGCCATCGCCCTTGTTCACTGTCAACAACCAAAGGGGATAATAACCAGGTGCATCATCATTGTCTCTGACAGGAGTAGGTGGGTGTATCAGACGGCATTGTAGGGTTCCTGCCTTTCTCAGAGCTTGC
>JAILPA010000174.1 GCA_024690505.1 Prevotella sp. | reverse complement strand
GTGCGACTGGCGGCGTATCAGGTTGGCCACCTTGCGCGTCCACTTCGTGTTGCGGGGGTAGTCGCTGCGGTAGGCCTTCTTCATCTTGCGGGGCAGTCGTGGGAGCTTGCGCTCTATGGTCACGTCGAAGGTCTGTGCCCGCTCCATCAGCTGCTGCAGCACCTCGTCGGGTTCGGCCTTGGCGACGGCGTGGAACGAGATGTTAGCGGGCCATCCGCGTTCCGGCTTGTCGTCGGTGTCCTCGTAGGTCAGCATCCCCGGCGGGAGCGTTGCGTGTTCCGCCAGGTGTATCTCCTCCATTGGCGCGTCCATGCCCAGCCGCTCAAACTCCTCGGCGGGGCAGAAGTAGAGCTTGCCCAGTCCTGCGGGTTGTTGCATATCCTCTCCCATAGCCTTAATCCTTCAGTCTGCGAAAGTTCTCAAACTCCTGCTGCTCTATCAAGTTGAGCCGTCTGGCCAGCTTGTCTCCTATTCGGATGGCTTGTTCAATCACCGTTTCCTCTTTGTCAATGTCGACGAACTGGTGGGCAAAGAACCCGTTGATGACTGCGCTTGCCACTTGAAACCTGCGGTCGGCTATGGCAGCCCGTCGCCCCATATTGTAGGCTTCCACGGCCTCGTTCATGGCGTTCATCGCCGATACCACTGGCAGGTCGCACTGCATTTTTGCCGCTGGTGTGGCCACGCTCTTGATGCGTGCCACAATCTTATTGGTGTCGTTTGTTAGGTTCATATCGCTCTTTGTTTTTATCATCGCCTTCTTGCTCTGGCAAGCGTCACCCTTGCGGGATGCCGAGCGGCGGCGAGAAATTGATTAAAAATTAGTCTGAAAATTATTTCATAGTTCGCTAATCATTCTTTCGTCGGTGATGCCTACCGTCTGCTTGATGCGCTCTTTCAGTTCGTTGCATCGTTTGCCGTCGGCAATCGACTTGTCAAGGTGGCGCTGTGCCCGCTCGTACTTGCTGTAGAGTATTGCCGCTTCCTCTTCGTTGCTGCAGTCGGCCATCTGTTGCTTCAGATGCGGCAGCCGCTTGCGCTCAGTCCACGATGCGTGCTGACCGAGGCGGTTCTGCAGTGTGCCCAGAGCCGTGACTATCATCAGGGCTTCGTCGGGCTGTAACATGATTCTTGTCTGTTCCATAACTAATGTAAAAGTTGCTTGGTTTCTGATACTCGTTTACGCTTCGCCTTGCGGCTTAACCTCATGCTGTGCCGTCTGCATCTGGTCCTGATACATGCGGATGGTCTCCGTGAGCTGACCCTTGTGGCGCAGGTCGGCAGCGGCCACTGCTTCCAGCAGGGCGTGGCAGATAACCGCCTCGCCCGGCTGTGCCCGCTGTTCGGCTATGTGGTCGAAGATAACCTGGAAGCCGCACGTCAGCGCGTCAGCCGTTCCGACGAAGGCCGATGTAGATACTTGCTGATTGTTGTGGCAATAGACGAGTGCCACCGTCTCTTCCGTTCCGCTGATGCCGCGCATAACCTTCTGCAATCGCTCGACGGTCTTGTTCTCTGTCTGTTTCATATCGCTCTTTGTTTTTTTGTTGTTATTTTCCTCCGTTTAGTTTAATCCATAGAACCAGAGTTCCAGCTTACCGATTTGCAGGAGTCGGTTCCTGCGGTCGTAACAAACGGCTGAAAAGTGTTTGTACCATCCGATACGGATGCCAAATAGGTTAAAGCTCCATTTCATTTCTCCCATGGTTCAGTCCTCCTTTTGTAGTCTGTCAATCGCTGCCGCAATCAGGGCGCCTGCCCTTACGAGGTTGCGCAGATGATCTTTCGGTTTCCAGAAGTCCTTGTTCCAGGGCCAGAGGTTTGCCGCTGCGTCGCTGACGAGCTTCGACGTGTCCTCGTGCAGCGCATAGCCGACGGCGGCTCGGCACAGCACTTGCGGCGTGTGGTGGCGGTCGTGCATGGCGTCGTAGCCCTCCTGATCAAACCGGCCTCGGCGCGTCTCGCGAATGAGGTCGGCACCACTGGCGTAGTCCACGCAGTTCTCCTTGTAGGCGTAGTTCGGCAGGCAGTCGAGCGTGTAGTAGTCGCCGTCGGTGATGTCGGTCACCGTGCCTACCTTGCCGACGTTCTGTTTCTCGGTAGCCGTTGTAATGACGAGTATATCGCCAATCTTGAATCTGTTCATTTGTCTCTTCGTTTTTATCATCGCCTTGCGGCGAGAAATTGATTAAAAATTAGATTAAAAATTATTCAGCCGTGCCGCGCTCTACTTGCTCAATGGCGCGGAATATCTCATACATCACCTGCGGGACGATGGCGTTGCCGTAGGCTTTGATGCTCTCGTTTTTCCAGTGGGAGAAAGAAACGGTAAGGTCGTCCACAGGAAAGGGAAGCCCATGACCTCCTCCGTAAATAGGGGCGACAGTCGGGAATCCTCGCCAGCGGGCACCGAGTTCGTCTGGTGAGCAATGTAGTCGATGGCTGTTTCCAAATACGACATTGCGCACTCGTGGCCTTTCCGCTTTGCTCGCGTCTCGTAGCTCTCCTGTCCGCTGGTTCGTGGCGTTGGCAGCATCCCGCTTGCGGCCATTGCGCTCAGGCTCTGCCCCATCTGTGAGTTCGGGTTCCATGTGTTCGTCCACTTTACACCCTCTATCGCCGCCGGTGTCGGCTGCAGCGAGAGGTCGATGAACCGCGTCTTGCCCTGCTTGTCGCACACCTTCAGTCCCTGGCTGAGCGGCGTGGGCAGCATCGCCGTAGTCTCTGTGTCCGACGATGAACACTCGATCTCGTCGGTGGGGAGCCCCGACGGCGCAAGCTGGTATAAGCACCGGCTGGACGGAATATCCGTCGGCTTCGAGGTCGCGGCAGATGCGTTCGAGGGTGAAGGTGCTTCGCTCGACGTATCGGTGAATGGTGTCCTCCGCTCCGAACAGAGCCGTCTCACTTGCCACTTCAGAAACACGGCCCTGCTCGACCATCGAGAGGATGCCGCCAACATTTTCACAAACGACCCAAGCGGGCTTGACTTCACAGATGCAGCGGTGCATGTGAGGCCAGAGGTAGCGGTCATCCTGCGCGCCGCGTCGCTGCCCGGCAACACTGAAGGGCTGGCAAGGAAAGCCTCCTGTAAGGACATCGACCCGTCCTTGCCAGCGGGTGAAGTCTGTCTTGGCGATGTCTTCATACGATTCTGCATTTGGGTACCAGTAGTCGAGCACGATGCGACCGAAGGGGTTGATCTCGCAGTGGAACAGGTTCTCCCATCCGAGCATGCTTGCCGCCACCTCCGGACCGCCGATGCCGCTGAATACTGATGCGTGGGTCATATCGCTCTATAAATATTTTCGTTCTGTCTTTCTTAGAAAAATGGCGGACGATGCTGGCTCGGCTGAAAAATTTCCGTGGGCCCCACGCTTGCCCACACCGTCCGCCTGTCGCGTGAGATTCTTAGGGATGGCTGATGTCTGATGGATGATGGATGATGTGCCCGTGCGGAGCGTGCCTCAGCCCTCAGACCTCAGACTTCAGCCATCTTGTTACTCATTGGGATCGGTCGAGCCGCCGCCCTCACCGCCGGTGTTGTCGGTCGAGCCGCCCTGCTGGTCGTCGGTGTCGGAGCCGCTGTCGGTGCCGTCCTTCTTGGCCACGTAGGCACGCTCCACTACTTCGGTGAGGTGGGGTGAGGGATTGAACGACATGAGCAGGTCGGTGAACTTCTGTTCCACCTCGGCATAGGCGCGGAGCTGTACGCCTGCCTTCTGCACGAGGCTGGAGGCGTTCTCGGCGGTGATCTCGGTCACGCTGGGGTCGAGCTGCTTGGCACGCTCCAGGTTGATGTTGCCGCCCTTCACCTTGGCGTCGGCATAGAGTCGGAGCGACACCTTGCCGTCCTTCTGGAACTGGATGGCGAAGCCCTCGGCCATGAGCCGTGCGCTGACCTCGCTGAAGATGCTCAGCACCTCCTTGATGGTGCGCTTGGGGATGAGCTCGTTGGCGTGGTGCATCTCCTCGGCCAGGAAGTCGTCGCTGATGGTGCGGGGCTGCTCCTCGATGCTGATGGTCTTGCCTGTGGTACCGAATGCCTCGTTACCGTTGTTGATGAAAATTTTGTAGTCTACCATGATTTGTAAACTTCGTCCGGTTCGCCTAATCACCGGCAGGTTCTAAATTGGTTATTAATACGTGCTCCCGGCGGAGCCTCTGGCTTTATACCTATTAAGCTCCAGGCTTTATACCTATCAAGCGGGGTGCTTTATAGGTATAAAGATTCCGGGGCAGCTGCAAGGGCAGCAGACGGTCTTACTCCAGTTGACGTAGTTGTCGAAGAACGTCTCTGTCTCGGCGTAGCGGTGGATGCCGCCGTCCACGGGCTCCTGTGCGAAGTCCTTCTCCAGCGCGTCGGCCAGCATGCGGGCAGCCTT
>JAILPA010000160.1 GCA_024690505.1 Prevotella sp. | reverse complement strand
ATCAAGCGAACAGGGCGGTAGCCGCTCCCCTCCCATCGTAGGGGAAAGGCTACGGGTAGGCGAGCTATGCTCGGGAATGGGGCAGGGTGGGGTCGGTAACTTATTCACAATCATAATAGTAGCAGCTTTAGAAACTTGAATGAGTTATAATTCGGTTAATTCTCCATAATTTTTGTTGCAAAGATAGTCAATTTTGGAAGAAATCAAATATAATATGTTACTTTTGTGCCCGAATTTGAGATTATTTAGTACTATTGCTACAAAAGAATTAGGATGAACAAGAAATCATTTGCCCTTCTTGCTGCCCTCATGCTGGCGTTAGCCGCTGTGGGGCAGACGCTGAACGTACATGTGGGCCGTGTGAACTATCAGTTCCCGGGGTCGCAGGTGGGCGATATGACCTATGCCGATGGTAAGACCGTGACCATCATGGGCAAGACCTTCGCTCTTGCCGACATTGACGAGATAACCATAGACAACTCTACGGTGAAGGACAACAGCGTCGATGTGGAGTATGACGGCACGACGGCCACCGTCACCGTGGCGGGCAACGTGGCGCAGTATGTCACGCCGACCGTCAGCGGAGCCCATGTCAGCATAGCTCAGACGAACACCGATGCCGTTGACGGCGATGAGATAACCTACACCCTGAGCGGCACATCGTCCGATGGCGAGTTTGCCCTCAGCGGTTCGTATAAATGCACGCTCTCGCTTGCCGGCTTGACGCTGACCAACCCCACCGACGCTGCCATCAACATCAGCAACGGCAAGCGTATTCAGATCAGTGCGAAGAAAAACACCGTGAACACCCTGACCGACGGCACCAACGGCGCTCAGAAGGGATGCCTCTACAGCAAGGGCCAGATTCAGCTGCAGGGCAACGGCACGCTCAACGTGGCCGGCAACACGAGCCACGCCATCAAGAGCGGCGACTACATCCGCGTGAAGAACCTGACCCTCAACGTCACCAAGGCTGTGGGCGACGGCATCTCGTGCAACGAGTTCTTCCTCATGGAGAGCGGCAGCGTGACTATCAGCGGCGTGGGCGACGACGGCATACAGTGCGACCTGGACGGCACCACCTCGACCGGCGAGACTGCCGACCATGAGGACGAGGACAGCGGCAACATCTACATTGAGGGCGGCACGCTGAACATCGCCACCACGGCAGCCGCCTCGAAGGGCATCAAGGCCATGGGCACGCTCTCCATCAACGAGGGCAGCGCCACCACCACGGTCGTCATTACCAACACCGGCGGCGTGGATGCCTCCGACACCAGCGACATTGCCAGCAGTGCCTGCCTGAAGAGCGATGCTGCCATCACCATCGGCGGCGGCACGCTGACGCTGACCAACAGCGGACAGGGCGGCCGCGCCATCAATAGCGACGGCACCCTCACCATCACCGGCGGCACCATCAGCGCCAGGGCCGAAGGGGCCAACTACGGCTCGTCAAGCGGCGGCGGTGGCGGCAGACCCGGTGGTGGCGGCAGCTCGACGTCGGCCCATAAGTATGCCAAGGGCGTGAAAGCCGACGGCAATATCTCCATCAGCGGCGGCACGCTCAACGTCTACTCGAAGAACCACGAGGGCCTGGAGTCGAAGGGCACCATCGACATCAGCGGCGGCGTGGTCAGCGTACAGGCCTCCGACGATGCCATCAACGCGGCCAGCCACCTCACTGTCAGCGGCGGCTATGTGCTGGGCTACTCAACCAATAACGACGGAATTGACTCCAACGGCAACATGTACATCAAGGGCGGAACGGTCTATGCCATCTGCAAAGGCTCGCCCGAGGTGGGACTCGATGCCAACACCGAAGGCGGATACAAGCTCTACGTCACCGGCGGCACCATCATCGCTATTGGCGGACTGGAGCGCGGCAGCAGTCTGACGCAGTCGTGCTATCAAGCCTCGTCGTGGACGAAGAGCACCTGGTATGCCATGACCGTGGGCAACGCTGTCTTCGCCTTCAAGACCCCGGCTTCCGGCGGCACCGGCATCGTGGTCAGCGGCGCTTCCCAGCCCACGCTGAAGAGTGGCGTCACCGTCAGCGGCGGCACCACCGTCTTCGACGGTATGGGCATCGCCAGCCCCACCGTCAGTGGCGGGTCGTCGGTCACGCTCTCAGCCTATTCGAGCAGCGGTGGCGGCGGCAGATGGTAGTTTGACTCTCCCCTTACAGAAAGGCTGCCCATGACGATGGGCAGCCTTTTTAGTCTTCTTTCACGATGGGGTAGAGCTCTATGAACTCGCCCTGATGATTCAGTCCATCCTCTATGAGCTCGGCAAACTTCTGGCCCACGGTGTCGATGTCGTGGAAGCCGGGCAGAGCCATGTTGCCGTTCAGGTCGGTGGTGGTGGGCCCGGGGTGCACCGAGAAGATCTCTATGGGCGTGCTGGCCTGCTGGAACTCTGTGGCCATCACGCCCATCATGGCGTTCTGCGCCGCCTTGCTGGCGACGTAAGCCAGTGGATGCCAGTAGGGGCTTATCTCCGATGGCACGGTGACGTTGGCAATGCGGCCTCCGTTCTTGGCTAGCAGTGGCAAGAGGGCTTTGGTCAGTGCGAAGGTTCCCACGAAGTTCACTTCCAGCGTTTCGCGTATCGTGGCTATTTCCGTGTGCTCGCTGTCCACACCCATGTCGCCAGGGATGCCGGCGTTGTTCACCAGCAGTGTCAGTGCGGGATAGCGCTTGACAATCTCCTCTGCTGCCTGTTGGATGCTGTCGGGGGCTTTCAGTTCAATGCTTACCCAGCCGGCCACGTCGATGCCCAGCGCCCTCAGTTGGCCGATGGCCTTCTCTGCACGTTTTTCGTTGCGTGCGCCAATGATGACTGTCCAGCCCTTGAGGCCGAGATGCTTCGCAATTCCGAAGCCGATGCCCTTGTTGGCACCTGTTACTAATACTGTTTTCATATTGGTTTGTTCCTGTTATTATAAACAATCAGCTTTCTATATCGATAACGTTGCTGTCCCCACCCTCCAGCCCCGCCCTTGTAGGGGCGGGGCTGGGGGTGGGTCAGTCATGTTACATGTCTGGTTTCGTCGCCACGAAAAGTCAGCTGCAAAGGTAAGAATAATTCCAGTGCCAGCCAAATGTTTTGGTAAGAAATAGCGACACAAAACGAACCCCAGAGGCTCTGGAAGAAGCTTCTGGGGTTCGCTTTATTGTTGGTTCTCATGTCGTACCGTCGGTCTACCTGCGGCTGCCGCCGTGGCCAGCGCTGCCGTGGTCTCTGTGGTGAGCATTGTCCACGTGGTGGCCGTTGGTGATGCGCCAGGTGCCATTGTTGCTGTGGTGAGCGTTGCCGGCGTGGCCGTGGTGCTCTCCATGCCCGTTGGCGTGGCGGTCGGCATAGTAACGGTCGTGCTTGCGGTTATTGCCACCCTTGTAGGTCACGAACACGCTGGGATGGCTGCGATAGAAGTGTCCACGGTTGTAGTGAGTGTAGACTGCGTAGTTCCACCTGCCGTCTCTCCACGTCACCGGGCGATAGAAGTGTTCCATTCTCATGTACTTGTCGTACTGCCATGACGTCAGCACAAAGCGGAGGTCGGCATTGCGGCGATTCCACCAGTAGCCGTAGGCATCGGCATGGCCATTGAGGCTCATCAGGTAGTCGAGGTTGATCTCGTAGACTTCCTCATACTGCGCATTGGTGAGGTTCAGCTCGTAGGCCATCTTGTCACTCAGGAACAGTGCCTCGCTCTTTGCGGCGTTATAGCTCATTGCGTTGGCAGCAACGGTCATGACCGTCATCATTGCCAGGATCATCATCTTCTTCATAGTTGTATCTCCTTTTACTTTAGTTGGTGAAACATTTATTTCCTTTTCTCGCTGCAAATATCGGAACTTTTTCGCTGCCGGCAAAGGGAATAGTCCTAAAGGTGGGGGGAGCTTTTCCTATTCTTGCGTAGGGAAATCCGCTAAGTACCGCTTTGCATCCCTCAAAGTACCGCTTTGCATCCCTCAAAGTACCGCTTCGCGTTTTTAGAAACTGTCCTTTGCTCTGAGCTTGGTGCCCCGCACGCCTTTTCAGCAGGGCAGACGGTGCTCTGCTAAATAGTGTGAAAAAGGGAAAAAACTCTGAAAACATTTCGGTTTTCCGAAAATAATGCGTAACTTTGTCCCACCTTAATTATAATACGCGAAGACACATCCATCCATAACGTGCTTTGAGATAAAAATCAATAGACTAAATACAAACATAACACAAACGAAATGGAACATTCTAATGTAAAACCAGCTAACGGAAAGTTGGGAATCATGGTTGTAGGCAACGGTGCCGTCGCCACAACGTTTATGACAGGTGTGCTGATGGCACGTAAGGGCTTGGCCAAGCCCATTGGCTCGATGACTCAGTACGACAAGGTGCGCGTTGGCAAGGGCGAGAGCAAGAAATACCTCCACTACAAGGATATCGTGCCCATTGCCCGGCTCGACGACATCGTGTTTGGATGCTGGGACGTCTATCCCCAGAATGCCTACCAGTCGGCCGTATATGCCGAAGTACTGAAGCAGGCCGACATCGAGCCCGTGCGCGAAGAGCTGGAGCAGATAGTGCCTATGAAAGCTGCCTTCGACAAGAACTACGCCAAGCGTCTGGACGGTGACAACGTGAAGCAGTGCGCCACACGCTGGGACATGGTGGAGCAGCTGCGCGACGACATACGCCGCTTCAAGGCTGAGAAGAAGGTAGACCGCGTGGTGGTGCTTTGGGCTGCCTCTACCGAGATCTACGTGCCAGTGAACGAGCAAGTGCACTACAAGCTGAGCGACCTCGAGGCTGCCATGAAAGCCGACGACCGCGAGCACGTGGCACCCTCGATGTGCTACGCCTATGCCGCACTCGTGGAGGGATGCCCCTTCGTCATGGGTGCTCCTAACACCACCGTCGACATTCCCGCCATGTGGGAACTGGCCGAGAAGACAGGTATGCCTATCGCCGGCAAAGACTTCAAGACGGGCCAGACACTGGTGAAGAGCGGCTTCGCACCCATCATCGGCACACGATGCCTGGGACTGGACGGCTGGTTCTCGACCAACATCCTGGGCAACCGCGACGGACTGGTGCTCGACGAGCCTCAGAACTTCCGCACAAAGGAGGTGAGTAAGCTCTCCACCCTGGAGACCATCCTAAAGCCCGAAGAGCAGCCCGACCTCTACACCGACTACTACCACAAGGTGCGCATCAACTACTATCCGCCGCGCAACGACAACAAAGAGTCATGGGACAACATCGACATCGTGGGATGGATGGGATACCCCATGCAGATCAAGATCAACTTCCTCTGCCGCGACAGCATACTGGCAGCACCCGTCTGCCTCGACCTCTGCCTGCTCATCGACCTCGCAGCACGAGCAGGACGATGCGGCACACAGCGATTCCTCAGCTTCTTCCTGAAGTCGCCCATGCACGACTACACCCAGGGCGAGGAAGCTGTGAACCACCTCTACCGACAGCACACCATGCTGAAGAATGCCATCCGCGAGATGGGAGGCTACGAGGCCGATGAAGAGATTGACTAATACGTAACCCCAACCAAGAGAATATGAACGAACTACCCCTGAAATACGGATGCAATCCTAACCAGAAACCGTCGCGCGTGTTTATGCACGACGGTTCCGCTCTTCCTATAGAAGTGTTAAACGGACGTCCCGGATACATCAATCTGCTCGACGCCCTCAACTCGTGGCAGCTCGTGCGCGAACTGCGCCAGGCCACAGGACTGCCATCGGCAGCATCGTTCAAACACGTCAGCCCAGCAGGAGCCGCAGTGGGACTGCCGCTGAGCGACACGCTGAAGAAAATCTATTTCGTCGACGACATTGAGGGACTCGACCAGTCGCCTGTGGCCTGCGCCTACGCCCGTGCCAGAGGGGCCGACCGCATGTCGAGCTATGGCGACTTTATAGCACTGAGCGACACGTGCGACCGCGCCACCGCACTGATTATCAAGCGCGAGGTGAGCGACGGCATCATTGCCCCAGGCTATACCGACGAGGCTTTGGAGATACTGCGCGAGAAACGCAAGGGCACCTACAACGTGGTGAAGATCGACCCCGACTACCGCCCCGACCCCATAGAGCGCAAGCAGGTGTTCGGAGTCACCTTTGAGCAGGGACGCAACGAGATTCGTCTCGACGACCCCACCCTCTTCGAGAACATCCCCACCGCCAACAAGACGTTCACCCCAGAAGCCCGTCGTGACCTCATCGTGGCACTCATCACACTGAAGTACACACAGTCGAACAGCGTCTGCTACGTCAAGGACGGACAAGCCATCGGCATCGGCGCCGGACAGCAGAGCCGCATACACTGCACCCGTCTGGCCGGACAGAAGGCCGACACGTGGTGGCTGCGCCAGCACCCCAAGGTGATGGGACTGCCGTTCAAGGAGGGCATACGCCGTGCCGACCGCGATAACACCATCGACGTCTACATCTCGGAAGATGAGCACGACGACGTGCTACGCGATGGCGCCTGGCAGCAGTTTTTCACCCGCCAGCCCGAGGTGCTCACCCTGGCCGAGAAGAAGGAGTGGATAGCCCAGAACACTGGCGTCGCCTTAGGCTCCGACGCCTTCTTCCCCTTCGGTGACAACATTGAGCGTGCCCACAAGAGCGGCGTTCAGTTCATTGCCCAGGCAGGCGGCTCGGTGCGCGACGACCACGTCATTATGACCTGCGACAAGTATGGCATCGCCATGACGTTCACCGGCGTGCGCCTGTTCCATCACTAAACGGCCGACTATGGACGACTTTGAGAAGATTCTTGAGCAGGGCATCAGCTTCGGCCGTGGAGGCGAGCGCAAAGACCCTCGCGACGGCAAGGTGAAGACCAAGGCCAAGAAGAAACAGTATGTCACTGGTGCCCACGGCAGCGGTTCAGCCCGCCAGAAAGCCAAGTATCGTGAGCAGCGTGCCAACAGGAAGCACCGCTGACGCTACGTGCGGGCCCCTTACGTATAGACAAGTGTTACAAGCCGCTCGGGAGCAAACAGCTCCTGGGCGGTTTGTTGTAAGTCGGCTGCGGTGAGCCCGTCGATGTGGCGCATGATGTCGGTGAGGTCGCGCAGCTTTCCCGTGTGCAGGAAGTTCTTGGCGAAGTCGAGGGCGAACTGTTCGCGACTGTCGCAGGCAATGGCCAGCTGCCCCTGCAGCTGCTGTTTGGCGCGGCGCAGCTGTGTGGCCGACAGTGGTGCCGCCATTAGGCGATCCAGCTCGCGGCGCACGATGCGCCGGCAGCGGTCTACATCGGCGGGGTCACACCCGAAGTATATCGTCCATGCCCCGGTGTCGCTGTAGGCCACCATCGAACTCTCCACGGCGTAGACCAGTCCGCGCCGTTCGCGCAGCGCCAGGTTCAGCCGCGAGTTCAGTCCTGGTCCGCCCACGATGTTGTTCAGCAGATAGAGAGCCCAGCGCCTAGGGTCGGTGGCGGCATAGGCCGTGGTGCCCAGCATGACGTGGGCCTGGTGGGTGCCGCGCTGGCGGGTGATGACCGCAGGCACTTCCGGCGTGCTGGTCTGCTTCTCGACTGTCAGTGTGTTGGTCTGCTCCTGCTCGCCCGTCCCATCCACGGACGGCTGGCGGGCCAATAAGCGCTTCAGCTGGCCAAAGTCCACGTTGCCGCTGGCGAAGAAGATGCAGTTCTCGGGGCGATACCAGCGCTGGGTGAAGGCATCGGCATCGGCACTGGTATAGCTGCGCACCTGCTCGGACGTGCCCAGGATGTGATGACCCAGGGGGTGGCCCTGAAACAGGATATCTTCGATTTCATCGTAGATGAGTTCGGCGGGTGTGTCCTCGTAGCTTTCTATCTCGTCGCACACCACTTCGCACTCCTTCTCAACCTCCATCTGTGGGTGCTGGCTGAAGAACACAATGTCGCACAGCACATCGACGGCCCGTGTGAAGTGGCGTCGCTGAATGGCACAGTAGTACACCGTGTCCTCCTTGTTCGTGAAGGCGTTCAGCTCGCCTCCCACGCCCTCGATGGCATTGATGATTTGTACGGCACGCCTGCGACGGGTGCCCTTGAAGGCCAGATGCTCGCAGAAGTGGGCCAGTCCCTCCTGTCCGCGCTGCTCGTTGCGGGTGCCGGCCTTCACGGCGATGCCGCAGATGATGACATCGGACGCCGATGGCAGGTGAATGACGCGCAGTCCGCTGTCGAGCTTGCAGGTGTTGTAGTTCATAGGGTGCAAAGGTACGAATAAGCGAGCGAACAGCAAAAGGAAATGGCAATTTTCTTTTGCTGTTCCGAGAAAGAAAAAAGGCATTTCCTTTTGCAGTTTCGTATTTTCATCGTACCTTTGCAATCGCAAAAACGGAATCTATATGCGACGAGTAATAGGAATAGGCGAGACCGTTCTCGACATCATCTTCAAAGACGACCAGCCCATTGGCGCCGTGCCGGGCGGGTCGGTGTTCAACAGCCTCATATCGTTGGGACGCTCGGGCGTGAGTGCCGCCTTCATCAGCGAAACCGGCAACGACCGTATAGGGCGGCGCATCGTGTCGTTCCTCGAGCAGAACGGCGTCGATGCCTCCTGCGTCTGTGTATATCCCGACTCGAAGTCGCCCATCTCGCTGGCATTCCTCAACGAGAAGAGCGATGCAGAATACATCTTCTACAAAGACCATCCGCGCGACCGCCTGGAGTTCAACTATCCCGAGGTGCAACACGACGACGTGGTGCTCTTCGGCTCCTACTACGCTGTGAACCCGGTCATCAGGCCGCAGGTGGTGGGATTCCTCGAGTATGCACGCAGCCGTGGAGCCATACTCTACTACGACGTCAACTTCAGGGCTTCGCACAAGGACGAGGTGATGAAGCTGACACCGAACATCCTAGAGAACCTGGAGATGGCCGACATCGTGCGCGGCTCGGCCGAAGACTTCGACGTGATGTACCGCAAGACCGACCCCGATGTCATCTACCGCTCGCAGATAGCTTTCTACACCCGCAAGTTCATATTCACCCAGGGCGCACAGCCGGTGGAGCTGCGGGCCGAGGGCGGGCTGAAGAAGAAGTACCCCATCGTGAAGGCCGACAATGTGGTAAGCACCATCGGCGCGGGCGATAACTTCAACGCCGGCTTCATCTACGGACTTGTCAAGTACGGCATCACGCGTAGCGTCATCGAGTCGGGACTGAGTGAGGAGCAGTGGGACTGCGTCATCGACAGTGCTTTGAAGTTCTCGGCAAACGTCTGTCAGAGCATCAACAACTACATCGACCCAGCCTTCGGCGAGAGACATAAGCAGGAACTCATCTACTGACGGCTCGCTCAGAAGTCCAGGAGGAGGCAATGAAATGCGCAGCCCCATTCCCAACTTGGCTTGGGAATGGGGCTGCACAGCTATGTGGAAGTGTGCGGCGAAGGGGACTATTGCCTGCGGTAGGGCGACTCGTCCATGAACAGGTAGGAGGGCTTGTAGCCTCCGAAGTCGACCACAATCTTTTCGAACACAATGCCCGGATGACGGGGCTGCAGCACCAGCTCGTGCACGTCGGTCCCGCTGCCAACAGGCAGCTCCACCGTCTTCTCCACGATGCGGCGTGCGATGGTGGGATAGAACTCGGAATACATGTAGGGCTGTCGGTCGACGAGCGTCTTGTTGAAGTTCACCGTCTGTGGTGTCGAGCCGTCTAGACTGACGGTGTACTCGTGGCCTCCCACGTTCAGGAAGTCAAGGGTCGATTTCACCACTACGTGCACCTTCACCTGCCTGGTGTCCTCGGGCAGCGCGAAGCGATAGGCAATTTTCGCATCGCCCACGGGCTGGGTGTAGGGCGTCAGTGCCACGGCGCTGCGTGTGCGGCCGTAGTAGGGGTAGACTGTCCATTGTGTGCCCTGTGCGGGTGTGGCGCTGTAGAAATGTTCGGCCTCCATCGACACATATCCTGTAGGCGTAGGCTGGGTACTGGGTGCTGCTGACGAATAGGTCGGTGCGAAGGTGTATCCGCCCACAGCCTTCGTCCCTTCTGCTTCAACCAGTGTGGTGGCAGGCAGCATATCGTGGCGGAAGTTGTCGTTCCACGAGCGATAGCCGATGTGCTTCTGCGTCATCATGCCGTTCCACTTGCCCCCGGCAATGTCGTGGTTATAGGAGGCACAGAGCAGTGAGTCGCGGCGGAAGCACTGGGCCACACGCTGCGCCCAGAGGTTGGCATCGGGGCTGCCCTGCTTGGCCAGGTGGTGATTCATGGCCTGGGCGTAGTACATGTCGTAGAGGTTGGCCATGGCCTGCACTGGGAAGAGCACCAGCTGGCGGTAGAAGTCGCGGGCCTGAGCGGGAATCTGGTCGTAGAGGCGCAGTGCACGCAGCTCCAGGCGCTGGTAGTCGTCGGCCACCTGGCGCCATTCGCCTGTCTCGACGTTGTAGGTTCGGGCATCGAGCATCTCGGGAGTGACGCGGGCCATGTACTGGCAGTTCTGGTTGTAGATGGCTGCGGCCTCGTCGACCATAGCGGCCTCATCGGCGTTGGGGCTAGCGGCGGCACCGCTAAAGGCATTGGCGAAGAAGCGGTGGGTGTGGTCGGTCACGTTCTGCTGCGTGTACTCCTTCGGGTTCCAGGCCATGTCGAGGAACAGCTGAATGGGGTACTCCATGGGCTTGAGGTCGCCCACGTTCAGAATCCACATGCGCTGTATGCCGAAGTCGTAGGCCAGTGACAGCTGCTCGAACATCTGTTGCGTCTGTGTGACGTTGAGCCACTTCGTGTTGCGGGGCGCTCCCACGTAGTCCACGTGGTAGTAGATGCCCCATCCGCCCTTGTGGCGGCGCTCCTTGTCGTCGATGGGCACACGGCGTATGTTGCCCCAGTTGTCGTCGCAGACGAGCATGATGACGTCATCGGGCACGCGGAAGCCTGCATCGTAGTAATCCTGCACCTCTTTATATAAAGCCCACACCTGAGTGGTCTTCTCGGGGGCCTTGCCCGTCACCTCCTTGATAATTTGTCGCTGGTTGGCCACGATGCGTTCCATCAGCTTCGTGTCGGTGGTTTCGCTCATGGCCTCGTCGCCATCGCCTCGCATACCTATGGTCACCATGTCCTCGGTGCCTTTCATGCGCTCTATTCCCTCGCGGAAGAACTGGTCGAGTTTCTCCTGGTTGGTGTTGTAGTTCCAGGCTCCCCAGTCGCGCCGGTGGCGGGCATACTCCTGGTGGTTGCGTGCCATGGGCTCGTGGTGGCTGGTGCCCATGATGATGCCCATGCGGTCGGCGGTGCGGCCGTTCTCGGGGTCGTCGGCATAGAAAGCCCATGACCACATGGCCGGCCACAGCATGTTGCCCTTCAGGCGCAGTATCAGCTCGAAGACCTTGGCGTAGAAGCGGTGGTCGCCGTAGTTGGTGCCCCACGTGTTCTTCACCCAGCCGGTGAGACAGGGAGCCTCGTCGTTGAGGAACAGCCCCCGGAACTCCACGGCTGGCTCGCCGTCGGTGAAGACACCAGCCTTCAGATAGGCGGCATCATGTTTCTGCACGGGCACGTCGGCCCACCAGTACCAGGGTGACACGCCCAGCTGGCGGCTCAGCTCGTAGATGCCGTAGATGGTGCCGCGGCGGTCGCTGCCCGCAATGAGGGGGCGGCCGTCGATGGTGGTGATGATATATTTCTCGCGTTTGCCCTTCAGTTCGGTTGTCAGCTTCGCTTGCTTCAGCAATCGGTCCACATCGGCGTTCTTACCCAGTGTGCCCACCAGCACGTCGGCCTCGAAGCCCAGGGCGTTCTGCATGTCGGTGCGAAGGTTGGCAGCGGCTATGCGCACACCCTCGAAGTCGGCTTCGCTGCAACGCACGCTGCCGGCGGTCAGTGCCACGGCATCGGCTACGGGCGAGAAACTGATGAATGGCTCGGCAGCCCATGCGGCGACGGAGCTCAGCACTGCCGTCAGTGCCACGGCAAAGGTCTTAAGTTGTGATGCTTGTCTCATATTTTGGTCGCGTTTTTTTCCCGCGGCAAAAATACTAAAAAACAGCCTTCCGGCTGTCTCAATTTATCTCAAATGTTATTGAATATGTCCAATAACGAAAATTTCCAGGCTTTCTAAATAAAATGGAAAGCCTGGAAACCTCGTTTCGTTACTACCGCTGTGCGTAGAGATCCTGTGTTCCGAGCACTGCGTCCTGCACCTGCTGCATTCCAGCCTCGTCGGCTCTGACGTTCAGTGTCTCGCCGTTCTGTAGTGTGGCCTGGATGGTGCCGTCGGCATTGAAGCGGAAGAGCTCCTTCGTCACACCGTTCTGTGTCATCGACCAAGAGTCAGTGGCGGCATCGTGGATGAACAGGGTCTTCTCGCCAGTGGGAGCGGTCACTTCATAGCCGTCCTTCAGGGTCTTCACGGCATAGTAGCGTCCGTCCTTACCCATCACCTGCTGTGTGGTGCCGACCTTTGCCGTTATGGGGCTGTTGCCAGTCCAGAACTCGATAGTGTTGAGCACCAGGGCGTCAACGAAGAGGCACACTGGAGCCACGATGGGTTGCAGGATGAGGCCCACGATACCGTTCACAAACTTGTTGCCCGTCATGTTGCACTGCCACTTCTCGTACTTGTTGAACAGGCCGAACGAACCGATACACGAACTGAACAGGAAGGCTCCGGCGCACAGAACCACTGCTACTTTCAAACTGATTTTCTTCATAGTCTTTGTTGTTGTTAAGGGTTAATAGATGTAATATCGTCAGCAAAAATACACATTTTCCTGCAAACAGACACACAAAATGGGCAAAAAACTTACGCACAATGCTGCTTGACGACAAAAAAAGTGCACTTTTCTTGGCCGTAAGCCGTTTTTTATGTAATTTTGCCATCAAACTAACCATCAAACAAAGGAAAGCATTATGTACGACAACGAGCATGGGCTATACATTGCCCACAGCGCCAGTGCCGGAGCACTGAGCATGGTAGGAAAGATGGCTAACCGCCACGGATTGATAGCAGGTGCCACGGGCACTGGCAAGACGGTGACCCTTCAGGTGCTGGCCGAATCGTTCAGTCAGGCTGGCGTTCCCTGTTTCATGGCCGATATGAAGGGCGACCTGAGCGGTATCTCACAGACGGGAAAGATGAGCGGGTTCATTGAGAAGCGCCTGCCTGAGTTCGGACTGAAGGCCGAGAACCTGGCGTTCCAGGCCTGTCCTGTGCGCTTCTTCGACGTCTACGGCGAGGAGGGCCATCCTATGCGGGCCACGGTGAGCCAGATGGGGCCGCAGCTGCTGAGCCGCCTGCTGGGACTGAACGAGACGCAGGACGGCGTGCTCAACATCGTGTTCCGCGTGGCCGACGAGCGTGGGCTCCTCATCCTCGACCTGAAGGATCTGCGCTCCATGCTGACCTATGTGGCCGACCACTCCAAGGAGATACGCGAAAAGTTCGGCACCGTGACAAGCATGACCGTGGGCGCCATCCAGCGGGCATTGCTGCAGCTGGAAGCCCAGGGCGCCGACCGCTTCTTCGGAGAACCGTCGTTCGACATCTTCGACCTGATGCAGACCGAACAGGGGAAGGGCGTGATGAACGTGCTGGCTGCCGACAAGCTGATGATGCAGCCCAAGCTCTACAGCACCTTCCTGCTGTGGCTCATGAGCGAGCTCTACTCGAAGCTGCCCGAGGTGGGCGACCAGCCACTGCCCCGACTGGTGTTCTTCTTCGACGAGGCCCACATGCTCTTCGACGGCACATCGAAGGCTCTGCTCGACAAGATTGAGCAGGTGATACGACTCATACGCTCAAAGGGCGTCGGCATCTATTTTATCACACAGAGCCCGAGCGACATTCCCGAGAACATCCTCGGACAGCTGGGCAACCGCGTGCAACACGCCCTGAGGGCCTATACACCGAAAGACCAGAAGGCCGTGCGTGCCGCTGCCGAGACGTTCCGCGCCAATCCTGCGTTCAAGACCGAGGAGGCCATCATGCAGCTCGAGACGGGCGAGGCACTGGTGAGTCTGCTCGACGAGAAGGGCGCCCCCAACGTAGTGGAACGGGCCAAGGTGCTCTTCCCCCTGAGCCAGATAGGTGCCATCACCGCCGAACAGCGCCAGACCATCATCCGCAGTAGTCGCATCTACGGCAAGTACGACACCCCCATTGACCGCGAAAGCGCCTACGAGCAGCTGCTCAAGCAGGCCGAAGAGGACGCTGCTGCCGCTGAAGTGGAACAGGCGCCGGCAGGAAAAGCGGGAAAGACGGGGAAACAAGAAGCACCCGCCAAGGCCGAAGCGAAAAAGAAGCCCGGCATCATCAAGAAGGTGCTGAAGGCCATTATGACGGCTGTCACGTCGACTTTAGCCGCCATCGTGGGCGTGTTCGTGGCCAACAAGGTGACGGGCAAGAAGACGAAGAGCCGCACGTCGAGCACTGAGCGGGTGGTGAAGAACGCCACCTCGGCCGCCACCCGAACGGTCACACGCGAGCTCACACGCGACATCCTTGGAAATCTTAAGTGATTCCCGGCAGGAGCATCTCTTCCGTCGGATAGTTTCTCCGCAGTTAAAAAACAATCATTTTTCTTTACACAGATATTTCTGTAAAAAGGGAAGCACCGCTTTGAGAGTGGAAAAGTACCGCTTTTTCACCCTCAAAGCTGTCCTTTTCCACCCTCAAAGCTGTCCTTTTCTAAAATGACTGTAAAACAGCTCTTTTTGCAAATTTGAATTATTCTTACATTCTGCCGCTGTCCTCTGCGAAAAAAAACGCCAGCCTCCCCTCCCCTTGTAAGGGCTAGCATATAAAAAACAGCTACGCTTGACTGCACCCGTCGGGAGCAACCAAGCGTAGCATGTGGTACTCAAGGAGATGGTAATGAGAGTCTTAGGACACCTTCAGCAGGTAGTAGTTCTTCTTGCCGCGTTGCACCAGCAGGTACTTGCCGTCAATCAGGTCATCGGCAGTGATGGCACGGTCGTCGGCCAGCTTCTCTTTGTTCAGCTGCAAGGCACCACTCTTCAGGAACTCGCGCACTTCGCGCTTGCTGGCAAAGACGTTGGCCGTCGACGTGAAGAGCTCGCTGGCCGGCTGGCCCAGCTGGTCGCTGCCGATGGCAAACTGGGGCACGCCGTCGAACACGTCGAGGAACGTCTGCTCGTCAAGCTGTTGCAAGGCCTCCTTCGTACTCTTGCCGAAGAGGATGTTCGATGCCGAGATGGCCATGTCGAGAGCCTCCTGCGAGTGCACCATCACCGTCACCTCCTCGGCCAGGCGCTTCTGCAGTACACGGCGGCCGGGATCCTGCTTGTGCTCCTCTACGAGGGCGTCGATGGTGGCCTTGTCCAGCGAGGTGAAGATCTTGATGTAACGCTCGGCATCCTCGTCGCTCACGTTCAGCCAGAACTGGTAGAACTTGTAGGGTGTGGTGCGGGCAGGGTCGAGCCAGATGTTGCCGCTCTCGGTCTTGCCGAACTTCTTGCCGTCGCTCTTCGTGATGAGCGGGCAGGTGAGTGCGAACGTCTCAACCTCGTTGCCCAGGGTGCGGCGGATCAGCTCCGTGCCGGTGGTCATGTTGCCCCACTGGTCGTTGCCGCCCAGCTGCAGCTTCACGCCGTAGTGCTGGTACAGGTAGAGGAAGTCGTAGCCCTGCAGCAGCTGGTAGGTGAACTCGGTGAAGCTGAGGCCGTCGCGGGCGGTGCCGTTCAGGCGCTGCTGTACGCTTTCTTTCGCCATCATGTAGTTCACGGTGATGTGCTTGCCCACCTCGCGGGCAAAGTCGAGGAACGTGAAGTCCTTCATCCAGTCGTAGTTGTTCACCATCAGCGCGGCGTTCTCGTCCTTGCTCTCAAAGTCGAGGAACTTAGCCACCTGGCGCTTGATGCACTCCTGGTTGTGGCGCAGCGTCTCATCGTTCAGCAGGTTGCGCTCCTGGCTCTTGCCGCTGGGGTCGCCTATCATGCCAGTGGCGCCGCCCACCAGTATGATGGGCCGATGGCCACAGCGCTGCAGGTGGCGCAGCATCATTATGCCGCAGAGGTGGCCAATGTGCAGCGAGTCGGCCGTGGGGTCGGTGCCTAAGTAGGCCGTCACCATCTCTTTCTGTAACAACTCTTCCGTTCCGGGCATCATCTGGGCCAGCATACCGCGCCAGCGCAGTTCTTCTACAAAGTTCTTTCTCATCGGTGTGTGTCTATAATTCTTTTGTTGTGATTATGCTTCTTCGTCGTGCTTAAGCTTTCGCTTTGTAACTGTTATTGATCATTTCTGCTTTCAATCTTTTGAAAAGTCAGCTGCAAAGGTAGCAAATAAAAATGGAACAGCAAAGGCTGCCCTTGTTTTTTCACTTTTCTTGGCTGTTTATGGTGTAGGAGGGTGGGGCTCCCCCCCATTTCTCGATTTGCTCTTTCGTGATAGTGGGCGGGGTGAGGCTACAGGAAAAATACCGACTCGGGCCCCATATTGAACAGGAGGTCGAGGATGCTGAGGTTGGGCAGGAAACCGAACTTCTGCTCGAACACCTGATAGTAGCGGCGGGGCTGGAAGTGGGCATCGGGCAGCGGGTGCTTGGGGCGGATGGCATCGCGCAGGTCGTCCATGCCCTCCACGTCGGTAGCCTTCACGTATTTGCTGGTCAGCTCCACGTGTGGCTGGATGTCCAGCAGCTCGCACATGGTGCGGCGGATGTCCTCGTTGAAGCTGAACAGTGTGTCCCACCGACGCTCGAAGAAGAAGTGGCGCAGGTCGTCGGCATAATATTCAAAGAAAGGGGAGTCGCCGTAGGCCGATTGCAGCGCCTGCCAGTGCAGGTGGCGCCAGTTGCCGTGGTCGGAGATGAGTGGCGACGGGCGACCGCCGTCTCCGCTGACAGGCACCGTCAGCGCCTGCACGCCCTGCGTGGTGGCAATGAGGCAGCGGTTGCGGTAGGTCTGCTTGATGAAAGTGTCGTGCTGCTCTATCAGCACACGGTCGTAGCGATAGAGCTTCTGGTACCACTGAACGGGACCGAAATAGGTGGTGGAAAGAAGTACCGTGGTCATAGCGGCAGGAGAGTGCGGTCGGGGCGCCATCCCTGCCAGAACGGCTTCGCTGGGTCGCGGCTGTAGACCACGTGGATGGCGCGGCCTATGATGAAGCGCTCGGAGATGAAGCCCAGTGTGCGCGAGTCGAGGGTGTTGCCTGTGCCGATGGCATCCATCCAGTAGAAATCGTCCTTGGCGCAGGTGCTGCGTCCCGGCACTATCAGCGTCTTGCCCTGATGGCTGATGGTGTCACCCGGTACGGCCTTGCACCGGCAGAAGAGCACCTGAGCGGTGTTTCGGGGGTTCTCGAAGGCCACGATGTCGCCCCGCTTCACGGGTCGTGCCATGATGCGGCCGTAGCCCAGCGGGCTGCCCACGCGCAGACCGTAGCTCCAGCGGTTCACCAGCACGCGGTCGCCCTCGGTGAGCAGGGGCGACAATCCCTGGCCCTCAACGTGATAGATAGTGAAAGCCAGCGACCTGAAGCAAAGCATCAGGACCAGCGCCACCATGAGCGCCATGAGGAAACGGGCGGTCTTGCGCATTTAGGTTTTTAGTTTGCAGGCAGTGGGCAGCGGGGTGGCTGCCCCACCGCTACTTGATGTTGTCCACCATACGGAACAGACGGTTCCATCTGATGCCCGAGAACCAGGAGCGGTCTGGGTCGCTCGACCACCAGATGAAGATGGGCTTGCCCACGACATGGTCTTCGGGCACGAAGCCCCAGTAGCGCGAGTCGGCCGAGTTGTGGCGGTTGTCGCCCATCATCCAGTAGTAGTCCATCTTGAAGGTGTACTTCGTGGTCTGCTTGCCGTTGATGTATATCTGTCCGTTCTTGATTTCCAGCGTGTTGCCCTCGTAGGCGCGGATGGGGCGTTCGTAGATGGCATAGTTCGTGTAGACATTGTGTCCCAGCTTCACCGTGTCGGCCAGGTCGATGGTGACACCCTTCTTGGGAATCCAGATGGGGCCATAGTCGTCGCATGTCCAGTGGGTGTTGGCGTTCTGCGGATAGAGCGCCCACGACGTGCTGTCGTGATGCTCCTTGATGCTCACCACGATGTCGCGCCGTGCCAGCAGCGCCTGGCGGGCCTGGCGGGTGAGAGGCACCACGAGCAGGCGCTTGATGAGCTTCACCTGACCGTCGCTGCGAAGCATGTCGCGCAGGTATTCCACCTCGCTCTCGGTGCGCCCGGTGGGGTCGGTCGACAAGTCTTCGCAGGTGATGCCGTTCTCCTTGAGGAAATCGTTGGTCAGCACGGCACCCTCCACGAACTCCACGTCGTAGTTATACTGCACCAGGTCGGGCTCCTTGTTGGGGCGCCCGTCGAGGTAGACGATGTGGTTCTTTATCTGGAGTGTCTGTCCGGGCAGTCCCACGCAGCGCTTCACGTAGTTCTCGCGGCGGTCGGTGGGGCGGGTGGCAATGTCGCCGAACTGGTTCCAGTTGGCCTCGATGGTGCGTTTGCCCAGGCTGTAGATGTCGCTATAGACGGCCATCTGTTGCAGTGGCGGCAGCGAGTCGATGTAGTCGTCAACACGGATGCCGTTCTCCTCATAGACATGGCGGCCCAGGTCGTAGCACATGCGGTAGTACTCGGTCTGGTAGGGCAGGTTCGAGCAGATGGTGTCACCGGCAGGATAGTTGAACACCACAATGTCGTTCAGTTCCACATGTCCCAGGCCCGAGACGCGACGATAGTCCCAGTGGGGCCACTCTATGTAGCTTTTGAATCCGCCGAAGGGCAGTGTGTGCTGCGTCAGGGGCACCGTGAGTGGCGTCTGCGGTATTCTCGGGCCGTAGCTCAGCTTCGACACGAAGAGGTAGTCGCCTGTGAGGAGCGACTTCTCGAGCGAGCTTGACGGGATGACGTAGTTCTGGAAGAAGAACTGATTGATGAAGTACACGGCCACGAGGGCGAAGACGATGGCATCGACCCACGACATGATGGTGCGCACGGGGCCTTCGCGGTCTTTCCACCATTGCCAGTTGATCTTCTTCGAGATATAGGCATCGTAGATGAAGGGAACGACGAGCAGTCCCAGCCACGACCGTACCCACAGCAGGAACAGCAGGTAGAGGGCGGTGACGATGCCGAACTTAATCCATTGCCGCTTCATGTTCAGCGGCTTCTTTTCTTTCTTCATTGGTTTCATGCCCCCTCAGTGAGGGGGAAAGGTCTGAACAGGCGAACGAATCAGACCGGGATGTTTTTCCTATAGCAAGGAGCCTGCGCCTGATCAGGCTCCCATCCCCCTTAACTCAGGGAGCCCATCATGTCGCTGATGGTCAGCAGTCCTTGGTGCTCCTTGGTGTATTCGGCGGCCAGCACGGCACCCAGCGCAAAGCCTCGGCGGCTGTGGGCATCGTGGGTGATGGTGATGAGGTCGGCGTCCGAGTCGTAGCGGATGGTATGTATTCCGGGCACCTCGCCACGGCGTATGTGGTCGATGCGCAGCAGACTGGGGTCGGTGGTGTCCTCGGCCCATGCCGTCTTGCGGTCAAGGCGTTCCACAATCTCCTCGCCCAGCGTAATGGCTGTGCCGCTGGGGTGGTCGAGCTTGTGCACGTGGTGTGTCTCCTCCAGCTCCACATCGTATTGGGGGAACTGGTTCATAATCTTTGCCAGATAGCGGTTCACGGCCGAGAAGATGGCCACGCCTATCGAGAAGTTCGAGGCCCAGAAGAGGGTCTTCCCGTCCGTGGCGCAGGCCTTCTTCACCTCGTCGCCATGTTCTTTCATCCAGCCCGTCGAGCCGCTCACCACCTTCACGCCCTTAGCCCAGCATTTCAGGTAGTTGCCATAGGCAGCCTGCGGGGCGGTGAACTCGATGGCCACGTCGGCACTGGCGAAGCGTTCACTCTCGAACTCCTCTTGGTTGTCAATGTCTATGATACTCACAATCTCGTGGCCCCGGCTGCGGGCTATCTCCTCTATCATCTTGCCCATCTTGCCGTAGCCTATCAAAGCTATTTTCATCTCCTTATATAATTAAAGTAGCTACTTCTTACCAGTACGCCTGCCTTCGCGCGAGAGGCAAAGACGGTGCAAAGATACAAAAAACAATTGTTTTTGTCCTATTTTCTTTTATAAAATAACATTATTTGTGCTTTTTCATGCGGTGCGGGGCCGCTTCAGGTGCAGATGCAGTTGGTAGAGTGCTGGCAGGAGTATGCACAACGAGAATGCCACGGCCATGAGTACGGGCCGTGTGCCAGGGCCTACGATGTCGTTGAGCGTCTGCGGGTTGTGGTAAATGTGGAACATGGCGTAGACTGCCGTGTTGTTGGCCCAGTGGAAGGCGATGCCGGGCACCACGCTACCCGTTCGCATGTACATCCATCCCAGCAGCAGGCCTATGATGAAGGCGTGGGGCATCTGGGCGGGGTTCACGTGTGCCACGGCGAAGAGCAGTGCCGACAGGGCAATCATGGCCCATTGGTGCTGGGGCTGCCAGGCGAGCAGACTCCTCAGTATGGCTCCGCGAAACACCAGCTCCTCCACTACCGGCGGCAGCAGGGCCAGCACCATGTAGCCCACGGGCATCATCATCAGCTGGCGCATGGTGCGGTCGGCATTGTCGGCCATCTGCTGTGCCCATTCAGGAAATTCGGGCAGCACTCCTTGCAGGAAGAGCGATGGCACGATGGCGCCGATAGCTGCTACCACACACCATACGAGCACTGTCCACGGCTTCGACCGCACGTATTGGCGCGAAGTGGTGGCCCAGCGCAGACGCAGGAACACCACGAGGGCGATGACCGAGAAGAGCACCATGGTGATGACGGTGACCCAGGGCGACTGCTCTGCTGGCGGCGTCTTTGTCAACAGCGTGTAGCCACTCTCGACGATGCTTGATGTCAGTATCTGGATGCCAAGGAACACAAAGAAGTAAGCAAGGGCATTTCTCATAATCGTTTCTGCTGAGTAGAGATTATAGATTTAATAGTTGGCGGGCCTTCTCGGCATCGATGGCCATCTGGCGTGTCAGTTCGGCAGGTGTGTCGAAGGCCTGTTCGCTGCGCAGTCGGCCTATGAAGGCGATGGTGAGCGCCTGTCCGTACAGGTCGCCGCAGTCTCCCAGGATATGCGTCTCAATGCTGAGTCCGCCGCTGCCGAAGGTGGGTCGCACCCCGATGTTGGTGATGCCGGGTGCTGCCTCTGTCCGTTCGCTGCTGTTGCCCATGCCCACCCGCACGGCATAGACACCTTTGCGCGGCACCAGCAGGCACGACTCCTCGGGCTCGATGTTGGCCGTGGGGAACCCCATCTGGCGTCCCACCTGTCGACCATGTACCACGGTGCCACGCAGCGTGTAGGGACGGCCCAGCAGTTGGGCGGCCTGCTCCACACATCCATCCGACAGCAGGCGACGTACGGCCGACGAGCTGGGGGTGAGGGGTAGGGGAGCTTCGTAGCAGGGGGCCGCCACCACGTCGATGCCGAGCTGGCGGCCATAGCCCTCGTAGTCGGCAAAGGTCTCGGTGCGGTCGTGGCCGAAGCGGTTGTCGTAGCCCGTCATCAGCAGCGCCACGCCGAGCTGTCGCACCAGCACCTGCTGCATGAAGTCGCGTGCCGACAGGGCCGCCATCTCCTCGCTGAACGGCAGCACCACCAGCACGTCGATGCCCGTCAGCGCCAGCAGACGCTGTTTCTCGGCAAGGGTGGTCAGCAGCTGCGGCTGCCAGTCGGAATGGAGCACCTGGCGCGGGTGGCGGTCGAAGGTCACGGCCATCGACCTCATGCCACGTTCGCGGGCTGCCTGGCACAGGCGGCCCAGCAGGAACTGATGGCCCAGGTGCACGCCATCGAAGAAGCCGATGGTGGCGGCGTGGCGACCCTCTAAGCGGGTGGTGTGAGATAGTCTAATGGTCTGCATTCGGTATCTAACAGTTATTTGTCATTTCTGCTTTCAAACATTCGAAAAGTTCGCTGCAAAGGTACGAATAAGCGAGCGAAAAGCAAAAGGAAATGCGAATTTTCTTTTGTTTTTCCAAGCGAGAGTACCTTCGGCCGCAGGCCAGAGGTACATGAATAAGCGAGCGAAAAGCAAAATTTTAGCGACTTTTTGCAAAAAAAATTTGGTAATCTCGCCAATAAGCCGTACCTTTGCACTCGGATTCGGGCTTTTAGCTCAGTTGGTTAGAGCAACAGACTCATAATCTGGAGGTCCTAGGTTCAAGCCCTAGATGGCCCACCGACAGCATCCGCAGCGTCGTCACCGAGCGTTGCGGATGCTTGTTTTATGGGGTTTGTGGGCGCTTGCCTATGGGGTTAGTGGCATCCTGAATCACCAGTCCTGCCAGCATGAAGCCGAAGATGGCGGTGATGTGTACCAGCGTGCCGTTAATCTGCGCTTTCGATGAACTCCAATCATGGTTCAGCATACTATGGTCGTCAGGACTGTTTGTCGTTTCCTCACAACCGCATTGCTCTGCATCGCTGGTGGCGTTGTGGCCTCGGTTCTGCAACAGTTCATCACTATAAACACACTGGAACTTGCGTTTGGGAAACCGCTTCTGGCTCTTGAACTTCTTCCTCAGTGCGCGTGCCAGCGGGTCGCCCTGCACCTTCCAGAACTCCGTCACTTTGATGCGCGTGGGGTTCAGTTTCAGGGCAGCCCCCATCGACGAGAACAGCTTCGCATTCGTCTGGCAAGCCAGGAAGATGAGGGCAGCCTTGTCCTTCAGCGAGTCGATGGCGTCGATGATGTAGTCGTACGTGTCGAGACTGAAGCCCGCTGCCGTCTCTTCCGAGAAGATCTGCTGCAAGGCCGTTATCTCCGCCTTCGGATTGATGGTGAGCAGGCGCTCCTTCAGCGCCTCCACCTTCACCTGCCCTACGGTCTTCGTCGTCGCCATGAGCTGGCGGTTGATGTTCGTGATGCACACGCGGTCAGAGTCTACGATGGTCAGCCTGTGTATGCCGCTGCGCACCAGGCTCTCGGCACACCACGAGCCCACGCCGCCCACGCCAAAGATAATCACCCGCTTCAGGGCAATGCGCTCCATGACATCGTTGCCCAGCAGCAATTCACTCCTGCGGAATATTGCACTGTCTATTGCCATTCTGTTTGAAACTTTAATGATACAGACCCCACCACCTGCCCCATTCTTGCGTCCCCATTCCCGCTGTCGCGCCTACCCGTAGCCTTTCGGTAGCAAGCGACCAGAGGTCTAGCGCCCGCTGTCGCGCCTATCCGTAGCCTTTCCCTTGATGGGAGGGGAGAACCGCTGAAGTTTGCTACGGCTCCCTTCTCCACAAAGTCAGCATCTGTGGCCACGAGAACGCCATTGGGCAGGTAGCCCGTCAGCTGATTTCTTCTAATGCTCCTGTCTCTGAATCGATGATGAATCCCCTCACCACAATGTCCTTCGGAACAAGCGGGTGGGCCTTGATGGTTTCCACGGTCTTGCGGACAGATTCGGGCGTGTCCTTGAATCCTTCCAGCCAGTGATGCAGGTCGATGCCGCACTTCTGTATGGTTTCAAGTGTTTCGTCTGCCACACCACGGGCTGTCATTTCGTGGCGGAAGTGGTCAAAGCTCATGTGGCAGGCTCCGCAATGAGAATGGGCGACAACCATAACCTCTTGTACCCCCAACTCATAGATGGCAACGATAAGGCTGCGCATGGCCGAGTCGAAGGCGGAGATTACCAAGCCTCCGGCGTTCTTGATAATCTTGGCGTCGCCGTTCTTCAATCCCAAGGCAGCAGGCAGCAGCTCGGTCAGCCGGGTGTCCATGCACGAGAGTACAGCCAGTTTCTTGTCTGGGTACTTGTCGGTGATATACTTCTCGTAGCCCTTTTGCTCTACGAACGTCCTGTTGAAGTCGATAATCTGGTCTATCATATTGGCTTGTGTTTATTTCTATACGGCTACAAAATTACTCAATTTCATCCGGAAAAAGGCACTGGGCACCAGTTTTTTTGCCAAAATAACAAACATTCACGTGCAGAATGGCAGATTAAAGCAGATTTTTACTAATTTTGTAGCGCAATTCCCCAACGCAATATAAAGACATGAAGAAGATTCTTACCTACCTGCTGACTATACTGGGACTAACATCAGCCTGTAGTCAACAAAAATACGAGGATACTGACGTACAAGGTTTCACCGACCTGATAGCCAGTTCCAACGTTGTGGTGCTTGATGTCCGTACGGCTGCTGAGTTTGCGCAAGGACACATCGAGGGGGCTATCCTTATCGATCAGGGGCAAAGTGATTTTGTGGAGAAAGCAAAGGCAACACTCCCCATCGACAAGAAGATAGCCGTCTATTGTAGAAGCGGTCGCCGGTCAGCTAATGCTGCTAAGATATTGGCAGGCATCGGCTATAAGTGCGTTAATCTCAAAGGTGGCTTTATAGCATGGAAAGAAGCAAACAAAGGGACTAACCACTAAATACTGCCCTCCCTGCCCCTCCCCTACAAGAGCACACAAAAAAATCCGTCTGATTAAGGAAACATAATTTTGACGGAAAGCTTCTTTTTTGTTTCAGGGCCGCTGAACTAATGGTTCAGTGGCCCTGAACTTTTAGTTCAGCAGCCCTGAACTAATAGTTTCAGACCGCTTGAAACTTTTTGGTCTTTAACTTGGTTGTTGTTCGTTGTTTTATTAATTTCGCTGCTAAATTACTGCTTTTTTTCAAATAGAGAAATAAATAGCTATAAAACATTTGTTTTTGGTGAGAAATGCTTGTTCTGCGCAGAAAAACTGCCTGTTCTCAAGCAGAGATTGAGCACAGGTGGTCATTTTCCTTAACTTTTTGCTGCTTTTCTCTCGCAGTTTGGGAATAAAAGTGTATATTTGCACCCTGATTACATGCTCTGGCTTGCTCGCCTGGCCGTCATCCATGCCGTAGAAGGTGATGCCTTGTTCTCACTCTCAGAGCGTGGCATCGTCAGCCTCACCTCCAAGACCGGAACCAATTTCGCACCGTTGGCCACAGGCAACGACCGCTATCAGAAACCGGGTACTAAAGAGTGGTGCGATGGGATGCTGGAGAAAATCAGGAAATACACAAAGATGAGGTAGAAAAGTCGCTCTTTCCCAAATGTTATCCCATGTTTTTGGCATTGAGGATACAGTTGTGGAATCTTTAGAATTATTGCTGTCCGCTAAGCATTGCAACAACTTGATTGGGCGGCAACCTGCCCTGAGCCCGACGAAGGGGATGTCAGGAAAATTCAAATCCGCGAAAATTGCCGTAAGACGGGATTTTTGGAAAAGCACCGCTTTGAGGGTGGAAAAGGACATTTCGACCCGAAAAGCGGTGCTGTTCCGTCCTCGAAGCTATCCTTCCCTTTTTTGAGAAATGTCGATGTAAAGAAAATTCACAACCCAATACAGTCTTGCATGGTTCATAATCCAGGCAA
>JAILPA010000113.1 GCA_024690505.1 Prevotella sp. | reverse complement strand
CCAAGGATAATTGCTATGGCGACGATGGTGGAGTGGCTTAAATGGCTGGGCATACTGTTGACAGTAGATAGGCAAGAAAATAGTTTGCTTGCATCGCTTCATCGTTTCTTTCCCCTTAGCGTCACTAATGGGATAATCATTTCCTCCATTGAGATGCCGCCGTGCTGGAAGGTGTCGCGATAGTAGCTGACGTAATAGTTGTAGTTGTTGGGATAGGCAAAGAAGGAGTCGCCCGTGGCGAAGACGTAGCTTGTGGTGAGGTTGGGGGCGGGCAGCTGTGCCTCGGCAGGGTTCTTCACTACGAAGAGGTCCTTGGAGTCGTAGGCCAGGTTCTTGCCCAGTTTGTAGCGCAGGTTGGTGTTGGTGTTGCGGTCGCCCACTATCTTCACCGGCTTGGTGCAGCGTATGCTGCCGTGGTCGGTGGTGACGATGACGGTGCAGTCGGTCTGGGCAAGGAATCGGAAGAAGTCGCTCACGGCTGAGTGGCGCAGCCAGGAGAGGGTGATGCTGCGGTAGGCGCTCTCGTTGTTGGCCAGCTCGCGCACCATGCGGCTCTCGGTGCGTGCGTGGCTGAGCATGTCGATGAAGTTGAACACCACGACGTTCAGGGCGTTGCGCTTGAGGGTGTTCAGCTGCTGCATCAGCTTGTCGGCATCGGCCGAGTTGTTCACCTTGTGGTATGAGAAGGTGTCGTGGCGGCGGTAGCGCTCTATCTGCGTGCGGATGAGGGGTTCCTCGTTGAGGTTCTTGCCTTCCTCCTCGTCCTCGTCGACCCACAGGTCGGGGAACATCTGTGCTATCTTGTTGGGCATCAGTCCTGAGAAGATAGCGTTTCGGGCATACTGTGTGGCGGTGGGCAGGATGCTGAAGTAGAGACTCTCGTCCACGTCGAAGAGGTCGCCAATCTCCTGTGCCAGCACGCGCCACTGGTCGTAGCGGAAGTTGTCGAGCACCACGAGGAACACTTTTTCTTTTTTGTCGAGAAGGGGAAACACTCGGCGCGAGAACAGCTGGTGGGAGAGTAGGGGGGCAGACCCTCCACCTTCCACCTTCATCCCTCCACCTTCCACCTTCATCCCACCGCCTATCCATCCCAGATAGTTCTTCTTGACGTATTTGGCAAAGCCCAGGTTTGCCTCTTCCTTCTGCATCCTGAGCATGTCGGCCATGGCACCGGCATCGGTGGTGCTGAGCTGAAGCTCCCAGTGTACGAGCTGGCGGTAGACTTCGGTCCAGTCCTGCCACGTGCGGCAGTCCATAATCTGCATGGCAATCTGCTGGAATTGCTGCTGATAGCGGCTCTGGGTCACTTCGGTCTCAATCTCGCGGCGGTGGATATTCTTCTTCAGCACCAGCAGAATCTGGTTGGGGTTCACGGGCTTGATGAGGTAGTCGGCTATCTTCTGTCCGATGGCCTGCTCCATGATGTTCTCCTCCTCGCTCTTGGTGACCATCACCACGGGTGTGGCAGGGGCTATCTGCTTGATGCGTTGCAGTGTGTCGAGGCCGCTCAGTCCCGGCATCTGCTCATCGAGCAGCACCAGGTCGAACGACCGTTCGCGGCACAGGTCGATGGCATCGGTGCCGTTGGAGGCGGTTGTCACTTCATAGCCTTTTTTCTCGAGGAAGATGACGTGGGCCTTCAGCAGCTCCATCTCGTCGTCTACCCATAGCAGTTGTCCGTTGGTAGTCATAGTGAAATTTATATTACTAAAGTTACAGACCCCACCCTCAGACCCTCCCCTTGGAAGGGATGGGTGAGTAGCGGCAGGCTTCTGTGATTCTCCCCTCCCTTCCAAGGGGAGGGGCTGGGGTCTGTATTGTTATTATATTCATGTTTGCTTTCGTTGCTACAAAAAGACTGCTGCAAATGTACATATAAATCGGCATTTTCGTGTCGGCCGTCCCGACTTTTTAAGTTTCTTTAGAGGAAACGGCGGTCCTGCGTTTTTTCGGGTGCTCTGCTCTTTCTGCTCCTTCATAAAACTGTTATAATATTAACGTGAGTTCGACCGAAGTATTACGCAATGAGCTTTCTTTCTTCAATGACACCCATTTTTTGTGGCCCACTAATCCTCGCAATAGCTTGAAAAGATGGGCGGAATGTCAGGAAAATTCAAATTCGTGAAAAGTGCCGCTCAACGGGATTTTTGGAAAAGCACCGCTTTGAGGGTGGAAAAGGACAGCTTTTTGACCCGAAAAGCTGTCCTTTCCCGCCCTCAAAGCTGCCCTTTTCTTTTTGAAGAAATTTCGATGTAAAGAAAGTTCACATCCTGCTCCGGTCATGTATGGTTCATTTTCCGGGCAAGCCGCTTCATTGTCAAGACTTAGCCGATGCTCGATTAATACTATTATGGTTTACGCGCGTAAAGCCTTTGGAAGAGGTTGTGAGATGAAGAATTATGTTTTTTTAACTTAACAGAAGTGAGCAAAATCTTGCCGGATTCAAGAAAAAGTAGTACCTTTGCAGCCGCAAAAGTGGTCATTGCGCTGGCTATATGCTAACAATACACTGAAATAGAGCGGTTTAGCTTCTGAAAAGGAGGTGAGGACTGTTTCTGCTATAAGTGTGTGTGTGGCTATGCGAAAGCAAGGGTGGCCCTTGGTAAAGAAAACAAAGTTATTAACTCATTTATTATTAAAATTAAACTGAAATGCCAGGATTATTAGGAAAGAAAATCGGAATGACTTCCGTTTTCAGTGCCGACGGCAAGAATGTGCCGTGCACTGTTATCGAAGCTGGTCCTTGCGTTGTGACACAGGTCAAGACCATGGAGAAGGACGGCTACAAGGCCGTACAGCTGGGTTTTGGCGAAGCTAAGGAGAAGAACACCACGAAGCCCATGATGGGCGTGTTCAAGAAGGCTGGCACAACGCCTAAGCGCCACTTGGCCGAGTTCAAGTTTGATGAGGACTACAATCTGGGTGACACCATCACCGTAGAGCTTTTCGCTGATGCAGAGTTCGTAGACGTTGTAGGCACATCAAAGGGTAAAGGCTTCCAGGGCGTCGTGAAGCGTCACGGCTTCGGCGGCGTAGGCCAGAGCACCCACGGTCAGGACGACCGTCTGCGCAAGCCCGGTTCAATCGGCGCCTGCTCGTATCCCGCCAAAGTGTTCAAGGGAATGCGCATGGGCGGACAGATGGGCGGCGACCGCGTCACCACCCAGAACCTCAAAGTGTTAAAGGTGATTCCCGAGCACAACCTGCTCCTCGTGAAGGGCAGTGTGGCCGGATGTAATGGTTCAACCCTCTTAATCAAGAAGTAAGCTATGGAACTGAATGTATTGAATATTAAAGGTCAGGAGACCGGAAGGAAGGTGGCCCTGAACGAGGCTATCTTCGGGATTGAACCTAATGACCACGTCATCTACCTCGACGTGAAGCAGTATATGGCCAACCAGCGCCAGGGCAACGCCAAGTCGAAGGAGCGCAGCGAGATTTCGGGCTCTACCCGCAAGCTCGGACGCCAGAAGGGCGGCGGCGGTGCACGTCATGGCGACATCAACTCGCCCCTGCTGCGTGGCGGCGGCCGCGTGTTCGGACCGAAGCCCCGCGACTACAGCTTCAAGCTGAACAAAAAGGTGAAGCAGCTGGCACGCCGCTCCGCTCTCAGCACCAAGGCTATAGAGAATGCCATCCTGATCATTGAGGACTTCAGCTTTGACGCCCCCAAGACCAAAGAAATGGTAAACATTGTTAAAAATCTAAAAGGCGAAGAGAAGAAGGTGCTGTTTGTTTTGCCGGAAGCAAATAAAAACGTATATTTGTCGGCTCGCAACCTGAACACTCCCAAGCAGATAGCCGTAGGAGAGCTGCAGGAAGGCAAGAAGCACCGTTCAAGGAAGTCGGTAAGCGTTGAGGTGCTGCCCGCTGCAGACATCAACACCTACAAGATCTTGAATGCCGATATGTTGGTTATCACCGAGAAGTCGTTGGAGACCATTGACGCAGTCTTAAACAAGTAAAAATAAGGTAAGAAGGATATGGCATTTATCATTAAACCTCTGGTCACTGAGAAGATGACCAAGATTACGGAGAAACGCCCCAACGTGTATGGCTTCATCGTTAAGCCCGAGGCTAACAAAGTGGAGATCAAAAAGGAAGTGGAAGGCCTCTACAACGTCACCGTTGAGGAAGTCAACACGCTCCGCTATGCCGGAAAGCGCAGCCAGCGCTACACCAAGGCCGGCCTGGTGAAAGGCCACAAGAGTGCCTTCAAGAAGGCAATTGTCACCCTGAAGGAGGGCGAGGAAATCGATTTTTACAGCAATATTGAATAATAGAAATGGCAGTACGTAAATTAAAACCCGTAACACCGGGTCAAAGACACAAGGTTATTGGCACGTTCGAGGATATTACTGCATCCGTGCCAGAGAAGTCTCTCGTTTACGGTAAGCACTCTACCGGCGGACGAAACAACACCGGTAAGATGACTGTCCGCTACATGGGCGGCGGCCACAAGAGGAAGTATCGTCTCATCGACTTCAAGCGAGAGAAAGATGGTGTTCCAGCTGTAGTAAAGACCATTGAATACGATCCGAACCGCTCGGCTCGTATCGCATTGCTCTTCTACGCTGATGGTGAAAAACGCTACATTATTGCTCCTAATGGACTGCAGGTCGGCACGACGCTGATGTCGGGAGCAGAGGCAGCACCCGAAGTGGGAAATGCCCTGCCGCTGGCCAACATCCCCGTGGGTACGGTGATTCACAACATCGAACTCCGTCCCGGACAGGGTGCTCTGCTCGTTCGTTCGGCTGGTAATTTTGCTCAGTTGACTTCTCGTGAAGGAAGCTACTGCGTCATCAAACTCCCCTCAGGAGAGACACGCAAGGTGCTTTCTGCTTGTAAGGCTACCGTTGGTGCCGTAGGCAACTCAGACCACGCTCTTGAGCAGTCGGGTAAGGCCGGACGCTCACGCTGGCTCGGACGTCGCCCCCACAACCGTGGCGTTGTGATGAACCCGCACGATCACCCGATGGGTGGTGGTGAAGGACGCCAGAGCGGCGGACATCCGCGTTCGCGCAAGGGCCTCTACGCAAAGGGTCTGAAGACACGCGCACCGAAGAAGCTTTCAAACAAGTACATTATTGAAAGAGCTAACAAGAAGTAATCAAAAAGACAAGAGTTAAATTATGAGTCGTTCATTAAAGAAAGGTCCGTACATCAACGTCGCACTCGAGAAGAAGGTCCTCGCCATGAATGAAAGTGGCAAGAAGACCGTAGTCAAGACGTGGGCCAGAGCATCAATGATTTCCCCTGACTTCGTGGGACACACTGTTGCAGTTCATAACGGTAACAAATTTATCCCTGTTTACATTACTGAGAACATGGTGGGCCACAAACTCGGAGAGTTTGCTGCTACCCGCCGTTTCGGTGGCCACGCCGGCAACAAGAAGTAATCCCAGGGGTAATTAAGCATTAAGCATAAAGAACAAGAATTATTATGGGAGCAAGAAAACATATTAAGGCTGAAGAAAGAAAAGCAGCTCTTAAGACACAGTATTTTGCAAAGCTGAAAGGCTGCCCTTCTTCACCGCGTAAGATGCGCTATGTCGTCGACATGATTCGCGGCATGGAGGTGAACCGCGCACTCGGTGTGCTCCGGTTCTCGAAGAAGGCTGCTGCCACCGACGTGGAGAAACTCCTCCGCTCGGCCATCGCTAACTGGGAAGCTAAGAACGACCGCAAGGCCGAGGCCGGCGAGTTGTTCATCACCCGTGTCTTCGTGGACGAGGGTGTGACCTTGAAGAGAATGAGACCGGCACCTCAGGGACGCGGATACCGCATCCGCAAGCGTTCTAACCACGTTACCCTGTACGTTGACGCTAAAACTAATGACGTAAAAGAATAACAGAATGGGACAGAAAGTAAATCCGATTAGCAACCGTCTCGGTATCGTAAGAGGTTGGGATTCAAATTGGTTCGGAGGCAAAGACTTCGGAGATAACCTGGTAGAGGATCAGAAAATCCGTAAGTATCTGAACGAGCGCCTGGCAAAGGCCAGCGTGTCGAAGATTGTCATCGAACGCACACTGAAGCTGGTTACCATCACTATCTGCACGGCTCGTCCGGGTATCGTCATTGGTAAAGGCGGACAGGATGTGGACAACCTGAAGGACGAGCTGAAGAAGCTCTTCGACAAGGAGATCCAGATCAATATTTTTGAGGTGAAGCGTCCGGAACTCGACGCCACAATCGTTGCCACGAACATCGCTCGCCAAATCGAGGGCAAGATTGCTTATCGTCGTGCCATCAAACAGGCCATTGCAAACACCATGCGCGCTGGCGCCGAGGGCATCAAGGTGCAGATCTCGGGACGTTTGAACGGCGCAGAAATCGCACGCAGCGAGATGCTTAAGGAAGGTCGCACACCGCTGCACACTTTCCGTGCTGACATCGATTTCTGTCAGGCAGAGGCTCTTACCAAAGTGGGACTGCTGGGCATCAAGGTGTGGATCTGCCGCGGAGAAGTCTACGGAAAGGTCGACCTCGCACCTAACTTTGCTCAGGACAAACAGGGCGCACGTGGTAACGGCGGTAACAGAGACGGCCGCAAGTTCCGTGGTGACAAAAAAAGAAATAACCGTTAAAAGAAAGAGAAGCTATCATGTTACAGCCTAAGAGAGTAAGATATAGAAGACCTCAGGACGGACGTGGCAACAAAGGCAACGCCCATAGAGGTACGACACTGGCCTTCGGTTCATTCGGCATCAAGACCATGGATGCCAAGTGGATTGACAGCCGCCAGATTGAGGCCGCCCGTGTGGCCATCAACCGTTACATGAACCGTGAAGGTCAGGTTTGGATCAGAATCTTCCCCGACAAACCCATCACCCGCAAGCCTGCTGACGTGCGAATGGGTAAGGGTAAGGGTGATCCCGCTGGATGGGTCGCTCCTGTCACTCCTGGCCGTATCCTCTTCGAGGTAGAGGGCGTGCCCTTCGACATCGCCAAAGAGGCCCTTCGCCTCGGCGCACAGAAGCTGCCCGTGAAGACTAAGTTTGTTGTAAGACGTGACTACGATAAAAACGCCTGATTAGTATGAAGAACAAGGAAATAAGAGAGCTCGAGACCAAAGACCTGGCAGAGCGCATTGAGGAGTCGGTTGAAAAGTACAACCAGATGAAGTTCAACCACAACGTCACTCCGCTGGAGAACCCATCACTGATTAAGGCTGCACGTCGTGACATCGCACGTATGAAGACGGAACTCCGTCAGAGAGAACTTAACAAATAACAATGGTCCAGATGGAAACAAGAAATTTAAGAAAGACAAGACAGGGTGTCGTTATCAGCAACAAAATGGATAAAACCATTGTTATTGCCGCTAAGTTCAAGG
>JAILPA010000100.1 GCA_024690505.1 Prevotella sp. | reverse complement strand
GCAGTGGTACCATTACTATAGACGCAAAGACGAACGGCACTCATGTGCTGAATGTCCAGATAGGAAAAGCCAAGCCCAGCCAAATTACACGCTCTACACGCGGCACAGCGGATGTGACATACAGCGTCACCGTACCAACCTACATCTACCTATATGCCTCCACCGCATCAACGAATGCGGTTCAGACGCGTGCAATTAGTGCCAACAGCGTATTGCTATATAGCTATAAGGTTACGCCCGGCACTACGGGGATAAAAAACGTAAGCATGGACAATCCCGTTGATGTTTACGATATGCGAGGCATCCTAGTCCGCACAAAGGTGACAACACTAAACGGTCTTGCGAAAGGCATTTACATTGTGAATGGACGTAAGGTCATTGTGGAATAATGACATCGTGAAGCAAAAAACATAAGAGAGGTCTGCATCGGGATTTGATGCAGGCCTCTTTTTGTAGGTGGTTTCTGTTTATTCAGAATGCTTACGATTGGTTGACTCAAATTCCGGTTTACCTACATTATCCGTCGCAACATATTATGATGCAGGGCGTTACCACCATGTAGGTTACCTACATCAACCTACATTCACCTACACCGACCTTCATCCACCCACACCGAATTGAAAAAATCACTTATTTTTGGCTCATCTCTTTGTGTTCCCGTTCTCCTGCATCAAGAATTTTCGAATCTTTTCTTTGCTTGGCAACTGTAACTCATATCGGGCAACAAATAGTTGGGGGGCTGTAAATGGAGTAAGATATTCCACCATTTCCTGCCCATACTCTGTACATAGGAGCAGGCCTACAGGTGGATTGTCATCGGGTTGCATATAGTACTTGCGATAATACTCAATGTACATATTGAGTTGTGCAACATCTGCATAGTCCAGCCTATGGGCTTTGAGTTCCACGATTAGAATCATACAGAAACAACAGAAGTGTCACTTTTTGTCGGAAGCACCCATAGACAAAGGGCTTGAGACAGGTGACACTTCCTTTTAAAGTGGCACTTTTATGAAATTTGCATCTGTCGTACCAACTCCTGCTGGTGGGGAGTGAGGCTGGTGGGAAGTTTCACGTTGAAGGTCAGGATGAGGTCGGTGCCACCCTGACCTTTCCCACGCAGGCGGACCTTCGTGCCCGGCTGGGTGCAGGGCTTCACTTTCAGACGCAGCTTCTCACCACTGCCCAGGCTTACTACCACTTCACCGCCAAGCAAGGCCGTATAGAGGTCGATATCCAGCTGTGCCTGCGACTCGGTTGGGGGCTGTGAACCACCAAAACCACTGAAGCCACGACCAGAGGAACGACCGCCTGTGAAACCGCCACCAAACAGATTCTCGAAGAACGAGCTGAAGCCTCCGCCGCCCTGAAAGCTACTGAAGTCGAAGCCCTCGAAGGGCGAACCGCCGCCGCTGTGGAAGCCTCCCCCACCCTGCTGCCACTGGTCAGCCTCGCGCCACTGTTCGCCATACTGGTCGTACTTGCGGCGCTTCTCAGGGTCGCCAATCACATCGTAAGCCTCGTTCAGGGCCTGAAACTTCGCCTTCGCCTTCTGATCGTCGGGGTGAAGGTCAGGATGGAACTGCTTGGCCCGCTTCAGGTAGGCCTTCTTCACATCCTTCTGTGCTATGTCCTTGGGTACGCCAAGAATCTTGTAATAATCAATAAATGCCATAATTCAATCTCCTTTCTTCTTACAAGTTACACTGCAAGAAGTATGCCGAAGGCACAAATTCTTGGGAAGAAATGCGGTTATGTCGGAGAAAATGTGTACCTTTGCCGCAGAATTAAGAATAAACGACAAAACAACTACTGAAATGATGAAGAAAAGCCTTATTATTCTTTTCCTGACTGCCTTGGTAGCAACCAGTGCTTCGGCCTATCAGCTGAAACGTGCCAGTGTGCATGACCCCAGCATAGTATGGGATCCCGCTTCCAAGACCTATTACATCTTCGGCTCACACCGTGGAGCTGCAAAAAGCAAGGATCTGATGTATTGGACGGTCTTCACTGCCCCCTGGCAGACGGCCTCGAGCAGCAACGCTTCTAACAACGACGCCTTCACCACCCCGCAGGTGACCACCGTCAAGAAGGGCGGCACAGACTACACGCTGAACTTCAACGCCCTTGCCTGGTCGAAGAAAGGCAACTCAAACTACGACGTGGGGGGCAACATGTGGGCTCCCGACGTCATTTGGAACCCCGTAATGAACAAGTGGTGCATGTACCTCAGCATCAACGGCGACTACTGGTACTCGAGCATCATCCTTCTTACCGCCGACAACATTGAGGGGCCCTACCGCTATCAGGCTCCAGTGGTCGTCAGCGGCTTCAAGAGCGGCTCTGACTACAAGGATACCGACCTCGAGATAGTGTTGGGCCCCCAGAGCTCGCTGCCCAGCCGCTACAACGTGGGCAACAGCTGGGGCAACCGCTATCCTAACAACATTGACCCCTGCGTGTTCTACGACGAGCAGGGCAAGCTCTGGATGAGCTATGGCTCATGGAGCGGCGGCATCTGGATGCTTGAGCTCGACGAGAACACCGGTCTGCGCGACTACGACGTCACCTACACCTTGACAGGCAGCGGCGACGGCGTCACCGTAGACCCCTACTTCGGCAAGAAGATTGCCGGCGGCTACTACGTCAGCGGCGAGGGCAGCTACATCGAGTACATCGACGGCTACTACTACCTCTTTATGAGCTACGGCGGACTGGCTGCCGGCGGTGTGGCCAACGACTACAACAACGGCGGCTACCAGATGCGTGTGTTCCGCTCAGCCAATCCCGACGGACCTTACATCGACAGCAACAACACCAACGCCGTCTACACCAGCTACCAGCTGAACTTCGGAGCCAGGGCCGCCACCAACCGCGGTGTGAATATCTTCGGAGCCTATACCGACTGGGGAAATCAGGCCAAGGGCAACTACGGTGAGCGCTCGCAAGGCCACAACAGCATCATCGCTGCCGAAGACGGCCGCACCTATCTGGTCTACCACACACGCTTCCAGAATCTGGGCGAGGGATTTCAGGTGCGCGTTCACCAGGTGTTCCAGAACAAAGACGGATGGCTCGTGGCAGCACCTTTTGAATACACTGGCGAAGAGGTGAAGAGCGCCGACATTGCCACTACGCAGCAGGTGCCCACCAACCATATTCCCGGCAAATACAAACTGCTGATTCACCCCTACAAGCTCGACCATACCCAGAAGGCTACTGCCACGCCCATAGAGGTGACGCTGACCGCCGACAAGAAGATTACTGGCGGGGCTACTGGCACGTGGGCCGTAACGGAAGGAACGTCGTATATGAATATGGTCATCAGCGGAACGGCCTACAGAGGCGTGATGGTAGAGCAGACCATGGAGCCCAGAACCGACAAGACCATTGCCTTCACCGGTCTGTCTGCCAAGACGGGAACCACCGCTGGCGTCACCGTATGGGCTTACCAGACTGAAGCCGACCCCACAGCCATCTATTCCATAGAGAATGCGGAAGAGACCGTCAACGACGATGTCGTCTACGACCTGCAAGGACGCCGCTTGGACGCTCCTGTAAGCAAAGGAATCTATATCAAGAACGGCAAGAAGTTCAGTCGGTAGGCTGCTGGCCCTTCAGTTTCAGCACAACGTACTCCGACTGGGTGCCGATGCGGAACTTTCCGCCCCAGATGCCCATGCCCGACGATATGTAGTAGCTGGTGTTGCCACGCTGGTGGCTACCCCACGAACATTCGTAGAGGGCATGGGTAATCCATGAAATGGGCCACACCTGGCCCTCGTGTGTGTGACCACTCAGCTGAAAGTCGACGCCTGTCTGTTCGGCCTGTTCCAAGTGATAGGGCTGATGGTCGAGCACGATGCAGTATTTCGTGCGGTCGGCCTGTTGCATGAGCTTTCTCAGGGCTGAGCGATGCACGTTGGTGCGGTCATCGCGCCCGATGATGCACAGATCGTCGACCACCGCGCACGAGTCGCGCAGCAGATGTATGCCTGCCGACTGGTAGAAGGCACGCGCACGCGGCTCCTGACTGTAGTATTCGTGATTGCCCAGACAAGCATAGACAGGGGCCTGAAGCCGATGGAACTCGTCGGCCATGTGCTCTTCAAGCAGCGGATGGACGCTGATGTCGATGATGTCACCCGCAACAAGTATCAGGTCGGGGTGCTCGGCATTGATCAGGTCTACCCAGTGCGCCAGGTCGCTGCGAGTGTTGTGATAGCCCAGATGAAGGTCGCTGGCCATCACAATGGTGTAATCCTTCGCCAGCGGCTTCGTTGTCGTCACGTTCAACTCCACACGAACCTTATTATAATAGTGTATGTTGCCACACAGGAACACGGTGAACATAAGTCCAGCAAGGGCAACCGCAGTCACCCAGTTGCAGTAGAGCCACGTGCGGGGCACAAGGTGAACCAGGCGCCCCAGGTCGAGCAGGAGAAAGGCCATCACCAGGTACATCAGGATGATGATGGACGAGGTGCCCACCTCATAGAGCACACGCGAAAGGGGCAACGGCAGCTTCTCGAGTGTGCCGCTCAGATCGAGGAACAACATCAGGAAGCAAGCCACGCCAACGGTAATGACGACAGTCTTCCACGCACCAGCCACGGGGAGCAGTACCCACACGTGCCAACTCACATAGGCAATCCCTGCCAAAGGGAGCATCAAGAAAAGCAACATCCACATATTTTTCATTTTTACATTCTATATAACTAGAGCTACAGCCCCCAGTCCCTCCCTTCCAAGGGGAGGTGCTGGGGGGCTGTAACTGTTATTTGTCAATTCTGCTTTCAATCTTTTGAAAAGTTTGCTGCAAAAATACTAAAATCTCAAGAAAAATCAGTAATTTTGCACCCGATTTAACACAACAACGATATGGAATACATGTCTCAAGAAGGCTACGACAAGTTAGTAGCAGAACTCCACCAGCTGGAAAGCGTAGAACTGCCACAGGTGCGCGAGGCCATAGCAGAGTCCCGCGACAAAGGCGACCTCAGCGAGAACCTCGAGTATCATGCTGCCAAGCGCGAACAGGCAAGGCTGCTGGGAAGAATACGCTTCAAGCAGAGGGTGCTGGAAAACGCACGCGTCATCGACATGTCAAGACTCGGGAGCGGGAAAGTGGGGCTGCTGTCGAAGGTGGAAATGACAAACCTGAAAAACAATGCCCACATGACCTACACCATCGTCAGCCAGCACGAGGCAAACCTGCACGAGGGGAAAATATCCATCAAGTCGCCAATAGCTCAGGCTCTGCTGAACAAGAAGGTGGGCGACATCGTGGAGGTTCAGGTGCCCATAGGCACACAGTCGCTACGCATAGAAAACATCACACTATAACAACACATAGACATGAAGAAGACATTAGCAACAACACTTTTAGGCGCTTTCATGGCAATGGCCATCAATGCCCAGCCCCCACTGAAGCAGGTCTACAACGAGGAGATAAACCCCATGGAGCAGATTGACGAGGCCATAGCGAAAGCCAACGGCAACGGCAAGTTCGTGATTTGCCAGGTAGGAGGCAACTGGTGCCCGTGGTGCCTCCGCTTTGCCGACTTCATTGCCAACGACAGCACCATCAGTCAGGTCATTGCCGACAACTTCGTCTATATCCACGTGAACTACAACCCACGACGCACCAAGAATGCCGAGAAGACTGCACTAGCCAAGGCCATGCTCGAACGGCTGAACAAGCCTGACCGCTTCGGGTTCCCAGTGTTCGTGGTACTCGACGAGAAGGGGCGCGTCATTCACATCCAGGATTCCAGTTTCCTCGAGGAAGGAAAGGGATACGACTGCGGCAAGGTGTTGCGCTTCTTCAAGAACTGGACCCCAAAAGCCGTGAAGGGGTAATCCAAAAAGCCTTTTCACGTAGCTCCAAATAGTTTCAAGCGCTCTGGAACAAGTAGTTCAGTGCCCCTGAACCATTAGTTCAGCGGCCCCGAACCATTAGTTCAAGACCGCTGAACCATTTTTGAAGTTCTCATCCTTGGCTTTTCCTGATTTCACTAGACTTTCTTCCTGTTCTTCAACTGAACCGGTAGACAGTTGCTTCAGTGGCGTTCTGATTTAGTTGGCAAAAGCGAAAGCTGTAACCTAAACGTTGCTGAGCAATAAGACAATATAGGCCACATAGCCTCCGGCCAGAAGGGCTCCCTCCCACCGCTCCACAGTGAAACGGGTAAAAGAGAACAGCCATACCAGAGAGACAGATCCCAGCATCATCAGCATGTCGACAGTGGTGATGCCCGATATCTGCATGGGACTGATAGCGGCGGTCAAGCCTAATATCAACAAGATATTATAGACATTAGAGCCTATCACATTGCCAATGGCAATCGACGACTGGCCCTTGCGGGCTGCAACCACACTGGTGGCAAGCTCGGGCAGAGAGGTACCGCCTGCAACAATCGTCAGACCTACCACACCTTCACTCAAGCCCAGAGAATAGGCCACTCTGGCAGCTGCATCAACGAAGAGATTACTGCCTGCAACCAACAACACCAGGCCTAAGACGACAAAAAGGACAGCAAGCCAAGGACTGCTCTGCTTCACCGGTTCGACCTGTTCCGGCTCACCCGAGTCATTCTTCTCAGAAGCCTTCCCCTTCTTAGCCTGCAACAAGGTGTAATACATGAAGAAAGCGAAGCCCAACAGCAGGAGAATGCCGTCAATGCGGCTCAAGTAGGAATTGACACACAACAGAATCAACAGCAAGGAAGCACCAACGGAAAAAGGAATGTCCTTACGCACCGTGCTACGGCTGATGACCATCGGAGCCGCCATGGCTGCACAGCCCACAATCAGCATAGCATTCATAGTGTTGGAACCCACTACATTGCCAATAGCCATATTGGGAGTTCCTTTCAGCGCAGACACCAGACTGACAAAGAGCTCAGGGGCAGAGGTACCTGCTGCCACGATGGTCAGGCCAATAATAATCTCAGGAATATTCATGCGACGTGCCAACGAAGCAGCGCCTTCCGTCAGACGGTCAGCCCCACCAAGCACCATCGCTATTCCCACAACAATCAACAAAAAATCAATCAACATCGCCCACTAATCATCTAAAATAGTAATGCGCCCCTGAGACTCTCTGGCTGATGGCATCGCGCAGGCCAGCCAGCTTAGGATAGCCAGAGAGTTCACTATGCGAATCACTCTCAAACAGAATCACGATACTTTTCTTCGACGAACTACGGCTGTCCGAATTGTCATCAGACGAACAAGACACAAAGGCTGCGGAGCCGCTCAAAAACACCCCTAAGTACAGCAAGCGATACAAGAATCTCATCTTCTGTGCTATTTCCATAATGGTAAAAACAATAACAGGTTTCCCTTTATTAATTTGGAGGTGCAAAAATACAAAAAAGCAAGGAAACAGCCAAATAATAACAAGAAAAATCAGCACCTGTCCCTCACCTCACTCCCCTCTGCTGCAAAGCCATCCCTCTGTTGCGGAGCCATCCCTCTGTTGCGGAGCCATCCTCTGTGCTGCTCCCGTCGTCTATGCTGCGATATCATCGCAGCCCCGGGGCACAGGACAGCCAGGCTGCCGCGCCCTGCTCCCGCCTTCTCCCCCTCGCTCCCAGCTCCCGCCTTCTCCCCCTCGTTCCTCTGCGCTTCATCACTCCCAGCACCCACCTTCTCCTCCCCACTCCTTTGCTCCTCTGCTCCTCATCACTTCCTGCACCCACCTTCTCCTCCCCACTCCTCTGCTCCTCTGCTCCTCATCACTTCCTGCGCCCGCCTTATCTCCCCTGCGCCCGCCCACCAACGACAAAGAAAGGAGCCCCGGCTCATCACTGAACCAGGGCTCCCGGAAATTGAAGAAGGCGGCCTCCTACTCTCCCGCATTGCATTGCAGTACCATCGGCGCAGGCGGGCTTAACTTCTCTGTTCG
>JAILPA010000099.1 GCA_024690505.1 Prevotella sp. | reverse complement strand
AGCTGTTCCTCGTTATCGCAGAATCCGGAACCAAGACCGCCCAGTGCATAGGCGGCTCTCAGTATCACGGGGAATCCCAGTTCGTGGGCTGCCCGCTGCACCTCCTCAACCGTAGAGCAGGCCTCGCTCTTGATGGTTTTCACGCCAATCTCGTCGAGGCGTTTGACGAAGAGGTCGCGGTCTTCGGTGTCGATGATGGCCTGTACAGGAGTGCCCAGCACTCTTACGCCATACTTGTCGAGCACACCTCTTTTATATAATTCCACGCCACAGTTCAGCGCCGTCTGTCCTCCAAAGGAGAGCAGGATGCCATCGGGGCGTTCCTTCTCGATGACGCACTCCACGAAATCGGGTGTCACGGGCTGGAAATAGACGGTGTCGGCCACGTCTTTGGACGTCTGCACCGTGGCGATGTTCGGATTGATTAGTACCGAGTGGATGCCCTCCTCCTTCAATGCCTTCAGTGCCTGCGCTCCGCTATAGTCGAACTCTCCGGCCTGGCCGATTTTCAATGCGCCAGAGCCAAGGAGGAGTACTTTGGAAAGAGGGTGTCCGCTCTCTTCCCTCAGGGGGAGAGGGTACCCTGCAAATACGCGGAGCATCCAACCATCGGGGAGGGGCTGGGGGCGGGGCTCGACGGAGACGGAGGCGGAGGCGAGGCTTCTTGAAAATTCGTCAAACAGCCATTCGGTATCTGTCGGGCCGCTGCAGGCTTCTGGATGGAACTGAGCCGAGAACCAAGGATTCGTCTTGTGGCGGATGCCCTCGTTCGAACCGTCGTTCATATTGACGAAGAGGGGCTCCCAGTCTGGGGGCAAGGTCGTATCGTCCACCGCATAGCCGTGATTCTGTGAGGTGATGAAGCACTGCGTCGTGCCTACTCGCTGCACAGGCTGGTTGTGCGAGCGGTGGCCGTATTTCAGTTTGTAGGTCTTAGCCCCAGCCGCACGGGCCAACAGCTGATTGCCCAGGCAGATGCCCATACACGGACGAACAGTCTTATTCTCCAAGAACACACGGATATGCTCCACCGTCTTGCTGCACTGCTCAGGGTCACCTGGACCGTTAGCCAGGAACAGACCGTCGAACTCCAGCTGGTTGAAGTCGTAGTCCCAAGGCACACGAACCACCTCAAGGCCTCGACGTATCAGGCAACGGACGATGTTGGCCTTTACGCCGCAGTCTATCAATACCACCCGTTTCCCTGCACCTTTATTATAAGTAATTGCCTCCTTGCAGCTCACCTTCTCCACCCAGTTCACGCTTCCATAGGGTTCCTGCTCTGCTGGCTGCAACAATGTCGCAGCATAGTCGACTACCACACGCCCCATCATCACGCCATGCTCGCGGAGCACCTTTGTGAGTCGGCGGGTATCGATGCCCGTGATGGCAGGAATCTTCTCTCGCTTCAGCCATGAGGCCAACGACTCCTTTGCATTCCAGTGCGAATAGGCCTCGCTATAGTCTGCTATAACCAGCGCCCTGGGATGGATATGGTCGCTTTCCATCAACAAGGGCAGGCCATCGCTGCCTAAGCCTGTATCGGGCACACCGTAGTTGCCAATCAGCGGAAAGGTCGTCACGAGTATCTGACCAGCATAGCTGGGGTCAGTCAGGCTCTCAGGATAACCCGTCATGGCCGTGTTGAAGACCACTTCACCCACCGTCTCGGTCTCATATCCAAACGACCAGCCGCAGAACTCTGTGCCATCTTCGAGTATCAGTCTTGCTCTTTTTTTCATCTCTTATTGTTGTTCTTTCTGTCTTGTCTCAATATAATTTACGAAGGCTTGATTGCAGAGTCGCGTACCGCCAGGCGTAGGATATCGGCCTGTGAAATACCAGTCGCCCGGGGGGTTGGGGCAAGCCCTGTGCAGACCCTCTATGCTCTGGAACACCAGTTCGACGGGCGCCTGCATCCCCTTCGGGCGCAACATCTCCACAATCTTCCGGTTGATTTCCTCGATGGTGAAGGGTTCGTAGAGCGCCCGTACATGGTTCTCTGTCTGAGGGTCATGCTTGCAGGCCAGATAAGTGTCGTTAACCAGTTGCCACAGACCGCGCTCCTCAATGAGTGCCATCGTGGCGCGGAAAGCGCAGAACTCCTCAAGTCGCGCCATGTCGATGCCATAGTAGTCGGGATAGCGAATCTGGGGTGAACTGCTCACCATCACAATCTTCTTGGGATGCAGGCGGTCGAGAATCTTGAAGATGCTCTCCTTCAGGGTTGTGCCACGTACGATAGAGTCGTCGATGATGACGAGGCAGTCATCATAGGGCTGCAGCGAACCGTAGCTGATGTCGTAGACGTGTGCTGCAAGGTCGTTGCGTTCGCTATTGCCGGCAATGAAGGTGCGCAGTTTGATGTCCTTCCACACCACCTTCTCCGTGCGCACCTCTCCATGAAGTTTGCGGAATCCGTCGGTCATGCCATAGAAGGCCACCTCAGCTGTGTTGGGGATATAGGAAAAGACGGTATTGGCCACGTCGCCGTCGATGGCTTTCAGGATGGCAGGCGTCAGTTGTTCGCCCAGACGCTTTCGCTCCTGATAGATGTCGCGGTCGGAGCCACGGCTGAAGTAGATGCGCTCGAACGAGCAGGCGCTTAGTTTCTGAGCGGGCACAATCTGCTCCAGATGACTATTTCCGTTGCGGCGAACAATGAGCGACTGACCAGGCTGCAGCTCACAGACATCCTCAGCCTGCAGGTCAAACGTCGTCTGCAGCACAGGGCGCTCACTGGCCACGGCCACTATCTCGTCGTCACGATAGTAGAATGCCGGACGAATGCCCCAGGGGTCGCGCATGGCAAACATCTCGCCCGAGCCCGTCAGACCGCACATCACGTAGCCACCGTCGTAGTGTTCCATCGTCGTGCGGAGCACGTTGGCCATCTCTACGTGGTTGTCGATATAATCTGTGATGTCAGTGCCTTGCAAGCCCTGCTCTTTGGCGATGGCATATAGCCGCTCCACCTCGCGGTCAAGCCGATGGCCCATCAGCTCGAGGGTGATATAAGCATCGCCATAGATACGCGGCGACTGTCCCTGACTGGTCAAGAAGGAAAAGATCTCGTCGATATTGGTCATATTGAAGTTGCCACACAGACAGAGGTTCTTGGCCCGCCAGTTGTTGCGGCGCAGGAAGGGATGGACGAATGTCAGTCCGCTCTTGCCCGTCGTTGAGTAGCGCAGATGGCCCATATAGAGCTCGCCCGCCATCTCTTCATTCACACGGCTAAAGACCTCGGTGATGGCATCCTTCCCCACGTCTTTCTCGCGGAACATATACTCCGTGCCTGGCACATTGTTCAGGCTCACCGAGGCGATGCCAGCCCCCTCCTGTCCGCGATTGTGCTGCTTCTCCATCATCAGATAGAGCTTGTTGAAACCGTAGGCCCATGTCCCGTATTTCTGCCCCTAATAGCTTACCGGCTTCAACAGGCGAATCACCGCCACGCCACACTCATGTTTTAACTGTTCCATATCAGATACAAGCCTTAACGAACGACATAAACAATGGATGCGGATGGAGCACCGTCGACGAGTATTCGGGGTGAAACTGTGTACCGATATACCAGCGCTTGTCAGGCATCTCGACTATCTCCACCAAATTAGCGTCAGGGTTGATGCCCACGCACTTCATGCCAGCCTGCTCGTATTCTTCCTTGTAACGGTTGTTAAACTCATAACGATGGCGGTGACGCTCTCTTACAAGCGTCTGCCCACCGTATGCTTCATCGGTGCGACTGCCTTTCACCAGTTCACAGTCGTAGGCTCCCAGTCGCATGGTGCCGCCCATGTTCGTCACCGTTTTCTGTTCTTCCATCAGGTCAATGACGGGGTGTTGGGTTTCGGCAGACATCTCGCTGCTGTTAGCCTCCTTATAGCCCAGCACATTCCTTGCAAATTCGATGACCATCATCTGCATACCGAGACAGATGCCGAAGGTAGGAATGTTGTATGTTCGCCCATATTCAGCAGCAATGATTTTCCCTTCGATGCCCCGTTGACCAAAGCCTGGGCAGATGACGATGCCCGCCATGCCGCTAAGTGTGCCGGCTACGTTCTCGCGGGTCACCTCTTCGCTGTTGACGAAATGAATCTTGACCTTCACGTCATTATAGATGCCTGCCAGATTCAGACTCTCACGGATGCTCTTGTAAGCATCCTGCAGGTCGTACTTTCCCACCAGTCCGATGTGCACCTCTCGGACAGCCTTGCGCTGCTTGTCGAGGAAGTCGTGCCACGGCTTCATGGCAGGAGTCTCGCCGACGGGAATTCCAATCTTCCGCAGAATAGCTGCATCGAGTCCCTGCCGCTGCATATTCACAGGTACCTCGTAGATGCTGGGCATATCCTCGCTCTGCACCACGCACTCCAAGTCGACATTACAGAACGAAGCCACTTTTTCGCGAAGATGATCGTCAAGGTGGCGCTCGGTTCGGAGCACGAGGATGTCGGGCTGGATACCCATCGACTGCAATTCCTTTACTGAGTGTTGTGTGGGCTTGGTCTTCAGCTCGTCGACAGCTTTCAGATAAGGCACATAGGTCAGGTGTACACATACCGCATCGCGTCCCAACTGCCACCGCAACTGTCGGATGGCCTCCATGAACGGCGCACTCTCAATGTCGCCGATGGTGCCGCCCACCTCGGTGATAACGAAGTCGTATTTGAGTGAAGAGTGAAGAGTGAAGAGTGAAGAATCAAGTGAAGAGTCAGCGCCGGAACTCTGTGCGGAAGCACATTCTTCACTCTTCACTCTTAACTCTTCACTTACACGGAGCATCCTCCGTTTAATCTCGTCCGTGATGTGCGGCACCACCTGGATGGTCTTGCCCAGATAGTCGCCACGGCGTTCGCGGTCGATGACGGTTTTGTAGATGCGCCCCGTCGTGATGCTGTTGTCACGGGTGGTATGTATGCCCGTGAACCTTTCGTAGTGTCCCAGGTCGAGGTCGGTCTCAAAACCGTCCTCCGTCACGTAGCACTCGCCGTGTTCGTAGGGGTTCAGCGTTCCTGGGTCGATGTTGATGTAGGGGTCGAACTTCTGGATGGTAATCTTGTAGCCGCGTGCCTGCAGCAGCTTGCCTATGCTGGCGGAGATGATGCCCTTGCCCAACGATGAGACGACACCGCCCGTGACGAAAATGTACTTTGTGTCCATCATAGAAATCTACTTCATTATAAATGTAACAAAATTTCGCAACATTTCCACACAAATCACTAACCTACTGAAAATCAGAATATTTATAAAACACGAACAGAGAAGCGGTGCTTTTCGGTCAAAGAAGCGGTGCTTTTCGGGGCTAAAAGCACCGCTTCTTTGACCGAAAAGCACCGCTTCTTCCTCAAGCAAGGTGTGGGTTGTAAAGAAAATTCGCATTGCATTTGATTGGCGTCTCTATTTTTGGGGGGTCATCGAGCTCACATTATTTATCGACACAAGTCGAGAGATACTCCGACTAAAGTGGTAATGATCCGCGGTTTCCTTTCTCACGGATATGCTCCTCGTATTCGGCCAGTTCGCGCTCCCCGATGTGGGCCAGGCCGTAGTGCTCGTCGTGCTGTGAGAGATCGAGGCCCACCTTCTCGCTGTAGGTCGAGACGCGCATGGGAATGAGACTATCGATGAGCTTATACCCCAGCCAGCTCATGGCGAACGTATAGACAAAGACCATAACGATGGCCAGCAGGTGATAGAGGAAGACGACAAACCCCTCCCAGGTGCCGGCGATGAGGCCCTCCTGGATGAAGATGCCTGTCAGCACGGTGCCGAAGATACCGCCCGTGCCGTGGGTGGGGAACACGTCGAGGGCATCGTCGATGCTGGTGTGCGAGCGCCAGTAGACGGCTACGTTGCAGATGAGTGTGATGACGAAGGCAATGAAGATGCTCTGCCCGACGGTGACATAGCCTGCCGACGGCGTGATGGCCACCAGACCGACCACGCAGCCAACGGCTGCACCCATGGCCGACGGTTTTCGGCCGCGCAGACAGTCGAAGAAGATCCACGTCATCATGGCCGTGGCCGAGGCGGTGTTGGTGTTCAGAAATGCCTTGACGGCCTGACCATCAGCATGAAGCGACGAGCCGGCATTGAAGCCAAACCAGCCTAACCACAGCAGGGCTGCACCCAACAGCACAAACGGGATGTTGGCGGGCTCGCTCTTCTCGGTGCTACGACGGCCCAGATAGATGGCTCCGGCGAGGGCTGCTATGCCCGACGAGGCATGTACAACGATGCCTCCGGCAAAGTCGACGACACCCCAGCTCTGGAAGAGTCCTTCGGGATGCCACGTCATGTGAGCCAATGGGCAGTAGATGACAAAGAAGAAGAACATCATAAAGAACAGATAGGCCGAGAAGCGCACCCGCTCGGCAAACGATCCCGTGATGAGCGAGGGCGTGATGATGGCGAACTTCATCTGGAACAGGGCAAACAGCGCCAGCGGAATGGTGGCACCGCCCAGCACGTTGCCTGCCGGAGTGGTGTAGACCTCGGCCCCCACGCCGTGGAACATCAGGAACGTCAGTGGATTGCCTATCACACCGCCGATGTCATCACCAAAGCACAGCGAGAAGCCCACGACCACCCACAGAACGGAGATGAGCCCCATGGCAATAAACGACTGGAGCATGGTGGAAATGACATTCTTCGCTCCTACCATGCCGCCATAGAAGAACGACAGGCCCGGCGTCATCATCAACACGAAAATAGTGGCGGTAATGAGCCACGCCACATCAGCGGCCGAGACTACCGACCAGTCACACTCGAACGTAGGCTCACCCACAAACACACCTGCAGCGGCTATCAACGTCATCGCCGTCATCAGGACAATCCAACGTTTCTTTACTTTCATCGATTCTCTTCTCTTATGTTAAACTTTGTCTAAACCCCTCTCGACCTCCCCGAGGGGAGGAGAGAGGGACAAACCTGGAAAAGATTTAGGGTTGCAGCGTAAAACCGAGAACCAGGTAGGCTTTCTGCGAACAGGGGTTGCCAACCACCTGCCCGAAAATGGGAATGGAGAACGAATCCGTCACTTTGATGTCTTTCGTGGCACGTAGCGACAGGTTGGTGACAGCGAACCCCGTTGTACCGTAGAAGTCGGTGGCAAAAGGGACGGCACCAGCCGTGGCAGTCCATTCAATGGCAGAAAGCTTGAAAGGGACAACTACTTCCACATAACTGCTGTAGGCCCGTTTGCCGTCCTTGTTTATACCATCGTTTCCAGCGAAGTTGGTGAACCACTGCAATGATGCAAAGCCGAAGTCGTAGCCGATGTTGGCTTCAAACAGATGGTTTGTTCCATGAGCATCGTATTTGAAGTAGCGACCGTCTGGGTCGAGGCCGGCATTGAACCAGTAGTCCGTCACACCGATGTTCAGTCCGCCAATGGTGTAGCCCAACGTCAGGTCAAACTCTTTCGTGTCGGCAGGATCGGTCAACCCGCAACTGCCCCAAGCCGTCAGCGACAAGCCCTTGTATCCCACGCCCAGCGTCGGCTGCAATGACACGCTGCCCAAGTCCTGACCGCGCCAGATGTAACTACTTACAACGTCGCCACTAATCGCCGTTTCAATCTCTTCCTGTGCAAAGGCGGTGCCGCTAAGCACCATGCCCATTGCCAAAATAGCAATCTTTTTCATACCTTATAATTCTTCAATTGTTCAATTCTAATTGTAGCAAGCCTCGCCATGTTCATAGATGTCAAGACCTTCTTCTTCGATTCGCTTGTCCACACGTAGGCCGTGCAGCTTCTTGATGCCATAAAACAGGACAAAACCGCAGGCGGCAGCCCATAGGTCGATGACCAAGATGCCGAAACACTCGGCGCCGAAAAAGCCCCATCCGTGACCGTAGAAAGCACCATTCGACGTAGACAGCAGACCCGTCATCAGTGTGCCGAGAATACCGCAGACACCATGCACACTCGAAGCGCCGACAGGATCGTCTATATGCAAACGATGGTCGATGAACTCGATGGCATAGACCAGCACCAAGCCACAGACAAGGCCAATGATGACGGCTCCTATCGGTGACACCAGGTCGCAACCAGCCGTGATGCCCACCAGTCCGGCCAGTACGCCGTTGAGTGTCAGCGAGAGCGACGGCTTACCATACTTCATCCATGTCAGGAACATTGTAGCCGTACCACCGGCAGCGGCAGCGAGGTTAGTGGTCAGGAACACATGGCTGATGGCGATGCGGTTCACTTCGCCGCTGGCTGCCAGCTGAGACCCTGGGTTGAATCCGAACCAACCGAGCCAAAGGATAAACACGCCCAGCGCTGCCATCGTTAGGTTATGGCCAGGAATA
>JAILPA010000098.1 GCA_024690505.1 Prevotella sp. | reverse complement strand
CAGTATCCTGTGTTCCCGCGGTGATAGTGGTAGTATAGGTGCCTATTGGCTTGGGGGGTGCAGGCACGTCCTTCACTTTGTCGGGCGAGACGGAATATTCTATCCTGCTGATGACGGCTCCCGGCTTGAACCTGTTGATGTTGGCACCGTCAGTCCGTGTATAGACATTCTTGAGGTCGGTACAGAAAGTGAAAGCATCCTGATAGTAGGTCTCGGCCTTTCCCTCCTCGCGCGACACCACCCACATGGGATTGCCGAACCGCTTCTGATAGTCGGCAACCGATGAGCCGAGGCGCACCCCGTTGGTTGTTACCACATTGGTGGCTGAGGGCAACACGTGGAAACTGATGATGCGGTCGTCGACGACATTGCTTTCCAGCACAGGCCTGTGCTCTTGGTCATAATAGAGGAGCGTCACCCACTCACGCAGGTCGGATTCGTCCACGGCAGGATCGTTTTCCTTTTCCACCCTGCGTATCCAGTTGTCGTAGAGTCCATCCACACTCTTTGGCACGTCGGCCAGCCGCCACCCCAGCCGTACAGGGCCTAGAGCGGGGCCGTTGCCCATGTCGCCAAGGACGAACTCCTTCTGCTCCTTCGCTGCGCTGGGAATCCATCCGTCTGCCTCCCAGCAGCTGGATGCTGCAGGGGGCGTGGTGGAAGGACGGTTGGTGATGAGCATTCCGCCAAGGGTGTAGAGGTCAACCCTTAGAAACGTATGGGCACAGAAGCGCAACAGGTGATTCCTTTCCATCATCTTCCTCACATCGCCCTTCACCTTGGGCGTGAAAGCATCGGGGCTGAACCGCACTTTGAACGTCTGTTTGTTTGTGCGGCGCACAGAATAGTAGGGCAGCACCCAGCAGCGGTCTTTGTCCATTGCATAGCCGCCAACAGGCTCGGGCTGTTCCTTGTCAACATTAATCAACACACACTCGAGGCGATTCCAGTCTACATTCACTCCCTTGCCGTCTGCAACCCTGACGAAAGGACGCAGGCAGTCTGGCTCCTGCCATATAGAGAAGCGCACCTCGAACTGTGCAGGAATCTTTGCAGGCTGAAGGTACGACACCGTCACCTCGGTATAGGAGTCCCCCTCAGTTTCAATGGCTTCCATCTTGTAGTTGACAAGCTTCTCCTCATGCGACAACGACTGTGCCTTACCTAATGTGGGCAGCAGAAGCGTAAGGAGAAAAGCGAGAAAATAGTTTTTCATCATTTTCATTTGATTTGGTCTATTGCTGTTTCGTGAAACTTGCCACGGTTTCAAATTGCAAAGATAGCAATTATTTAACAGAGTGCACCCGTTCGATTGTGGCAATGTTGTTAAAAAATCATAAACTTTAAGGAATAGCGCCCGTTTGTGCCGATTATCCCAAGGAAAAGTAGTACCTTTGCAGTCCGATTATTGGGGGAGGGTCTTAGAATCCCCCGTGAACGTCGTGTAAATAGCGTCCGTCTATGGCCAGGCGGCGTGGTTTGTGAATCGGCGCTCAGCTTATTAAACTTTTAAAAGTAAACATCTGTTTTTTAGTAATTAACAAGGAGAAATGAACACTTTAAGTTACAAGACCGTCTCGATTAACAAAGAGACCGCCAAGAAGGAGTGGGTCGTGATCGACGCTACCGATCAGGTAGTGGGCCGACTGGCTTCTAAGGTCGCCAAGCTGATTCGTGGCAAGTACAAGCCCAGCTACACCCCCCATGTGGATTGCGGCGACAACGTCATCATCATCAATGCCGCCAAGGTGAAGTTCAGCGGCAACAAAGAGACTGACAAGGTTTACACCCGTTACACTGGCTATCCCGGCGGACAGCGTTTCAACACCCCTGCCGAGCTGCGCAAGAAGCCCTTCGGCGTGGAGCGCATCCTGAAACATGCCGTGAAAGGTATGCTGCCCAAAGGCCCCTTAGGCCGTCACCTGCTGAACAACCTCTTCATTTACGAGGGCACCGAGCACAAGCATGAGGCTCAGAAGCCAAAGGCTATCGATATTAACCAGTATAAATAATAAATAGGTATAGAGATGGAATACATTAACGCAATAGGTCGTCGCAAGAGCTCAGTGGCTCGCGTTTACCTGTCGGAGGGTACCGGCAAGATTACGATCAACAAGAAGGACATAACCGAATATTTCCCCTCAGCCATTCTGCAGTATGTGGTGAAGCAGCCCCTGAACCTGCTGGAATGCGCCGAGAAGTATGACATCAAGGCTAACCTCGACGGTGGCGGTTTCACCGGTCAGAGCCAGGCACTTCGCATGGCCATCGCCCGTGCACTGGTAAAGATCAATGCCGAGGACAAGAAGGCCCTGAAGCTCCAGGGATTCCTCACCCGCGACAGCCGCGAGGTGGAGCGCAAGAAGCCCGGACAGCCGAAGGCACGTCGTCGCTTCCAGTTCAGTAAGCGTTAATCCTTGTGAGGGTGTCAGCAATGAGCAATGATGATTACCTTTGCTATGAGCGCATTACCCCCAAGGAAACTGAACGGTTTAGTATCTAAACTCTGAGGACTCTTAAGTGATGGAGTGGCAAGAGTAACCATCATTACTCAATTACTCATTACTAATTTGATTACCACAGGGTTGGTCTGAACAAAGATTAAAAAGAAAGTAAACAACATTATTAAGCATCGAAAACAATGAGAACTAATTTTGACATGCTGCTCCAGGCCGGTTGCCACTTTGGCCACCTGAAGCGCAAGTGGAACCCCGCTATGGCTCCCTATATCTACACCGAGCGTAACGGCATCCACATCATCGACCTCCACAAGACCGTGGTCAAGATCGACGAAGCCGCCGAGGCTTTGAAGAACATTGCCCGCCAGGGCAAGAAAATCCTCTTTGTAGGAACTAAGAAACAGACTAAAGAAGTGATTGCCGAGAAGGCAACCAGCATCGCTATGCCTTACGTCATCGAGCGTTGGCCGGGCGGTATGCTCACCAACTTCCCCACCATCCGCAAGGCCGTGAAGAAGATGTCCAACATTGACAAGCTCATGCAGGACGGCACGTTCAGCAACCTGTCGAAGCGCGAGCTGCTTCAGATCACCCGCCAGCGTGCCAAGCTGGAGAAGAACCTCGGTTCTATTGCCGACCTCACCCGTCTGCCCAGCGCCTTGTTCGTTGTCGACGTGATGAAGGAGCACATCGCCGTGGCTGAGGCCAACCGCCTGGGTATCCCCGTGTTTGGTATCGTCGATACCAACAGCGACCCCAAGAACATCGACTTCGTCATTCCCGCCAACGACGATGCCAAGGACTCCGTCGAGGTGATTCTGAACGCCTGCTGCGCCGCCATTGCCGAGGGCATTGAGGAGCGCAAGGTTGAGAAGGCCGACGAAAAGGCTGCTGACGCCCAGACTGAAGCCGAAGCAGAGGAGAAGCGCCCCGCACGCCGCGCCCGCAAGGAAGAGGCTGTGGCCGAGGAAGAGGCTGCTCCCGCTGCCAAGGAGGAGGAAGAAGCTCCCGCTGCTGAGTAACTTTAGCCCCCCCCTGAAGTGAGGGGGGTGGAGGTCTGAACAAGCGCAAACACTCCAACCCCCTCACTAAAAAGAACCGAACAACCAACAAATTAAACGGTCTGATTCAACGCTTGTTCAGACCCCCAGCCCCCTCACTCTGGGGGGCATAGACAAATGGCTATTTCAATAGACGACATCAAAAAACTCCGTGCCATGACCGGTGCCGGTCTGGCCGACGTAAAAAAAGCCTTGACCGAGGCTGAGGGTGACTTTGACCGTGCCAAGGAGCTGCTCCGCGAGCGCGGCCTGGCTATCGCTGCCAAGCGCAGCGACCGCGAGACCTCGAACGGCTGTGTGCTGGTGAAGAGCGAGAATGGCTTTGCCGCCATGATTGCCCTGAAGTGCGAGACCGACTTCGTGGCCAATGGTGCCGACTTCATCGCCCTGACCCGCAGCATCCTCGACGCTGCCGTTGCTGCAAAGTGCAAGACCATCGACGAGGTGAAGGAACTCAGCATCAACGGCCAGACTGCTCAGGAGGCTGTCACACAGCGCTCGGGCATCACCGGTGAGAAGATGGAGCTCGACGGCTACCTCACCCTCGAGGGCGAGAACGTTGAGGTCTACGACCACATGGGCAAGCACATGCTCTGCACCATGGTTCAGTTGAACAAGGACAACGCCGAGGTGGGCCACAAGCTGGCCATGCAGGTGGCTGCCATGAAGCCCATCGCACTTGATGCCAACAGCATCGACCCGAAGATTCTTGACGAGGAGTACAAGACCGCCGTTGAGAAGTCGAAGCTGGAGCAGGTTCAGAAGTATGTTGACATGAAGCTGAACAAGGCCGGCATCAACCCCGCCCACGTGGACAGCGAGGATCACATCGAGAGCAACACCGCCAAGGGCTGGATTACAAAGGAGCAGGCCGACGAGGCCCGTAAGATCATTGCCGAGGCAAAGGTCGAGGGCGAGGCTCAGCTGAAGATGCCCATGATTGAGGGCATTGCCAAGGGCCGTGTGCAGAAGTTCAAGAAGGAGAGCTGCCTCGTAGACCAGGAGTTCCAGTTTGGCGACGGCGACAAGCTGAACGTTGCCGAATGGCTGAAGAAGCAGGACAAGGAGTTGCAGATCACTGCCTTCCGTCGCTTCACGCTCGTAGCCGAGTAAGCTCATCCATAGCATCATCAATAAAGAAGTGGCATTGCTTTCACGCAGTGCCACTTCTTTTGTACTATTGCTGTCCGCTGAAACGGTTACCGTTTTTCAGATTTCATCCTTCATCAGGGTGCTCTCATCTGTTATGACGATGATAGGGCTTGGCTGGATAATGATCCATGCAAGACGGCATCGGATGGTGAATTTTCTTTACATCGTTATTTCTGCAAAAAGGAAAGGACAGCTTCAAGGGCGGAAAAGTACCGCTTTTCGGGTCAAGAAGCTGTCCTTTTCCACCCTCAAAGCGGTGCTTTTCCAAAAATCCCGTCGCACGGCAATTTTCACAAATTAGAATTTTCCTGACATTCCGCCCACCCAATCAAGCTGTTGCAATGTTTAGCGGACAGCAAAATTTATTTTTGTACCCATAAAGCTCCTATCCCCGCCCAACGACGCCCCCGCCCTAAAACTGTAACACGGCGCGTTACGGAGCGCAATCCAGCCCCTACACAAGAATAGCAGAGAAATCTGAAAATAAAACGGGCTTTTTCTTTCAGATTTCTCACGTTTTTTGTATCTTTGCAGCGAATATATTACCAGTTGTCACATTGAACACGATTAAAAAAGTTCTATTTGTGGCACTTTGTGCCATTATTGCCTGCGGAAAAAGTCTGCCGGCAAAGGCTGATTTGGCTGATAACCTGCGTGCAAAACTGGCCACCGCCAACGACTCCCTGCGCATCGTCATCTACGGCAACCTGTTCCAGCTAAGCCAGGAGACAGGCGACATAAATTACCAGTTGCGCTGCGTGAATGAGCTCCTGGCCGAGACCCAGCGCCAGCATAACGCGCACGAAGAGGCCGACGCACGTCTGAACCGCGTGGTGCTGTTCTACAACAACGATATGAACGACTCGGTCTATGCCACCGTACCTGCCGACCTGGAGTTCCTGAAAAAGCACCAGCAGTGGCACTTCTACTATGAGGCATGGTCGTATCTGGCCAACACCTACATCTACGAAGGCAAGACCGACGATGGCATACGCGAAGCCCAAGCCATGTTCGATGATGCCCGCCAGCGCAACGACAACTTCGGCATGGGCATTGCCTACTTCGCACTGGGCAATGCCTACGAAGGAACCCACGACACCGAGCAGAGCATCAAGTCGTTCCAGCAGGCAGTCGACTTCCTGTCGCAGGTAAAGCCGCTGCCCTCGAACCTCTCAGAGCTCTATGTCACGTACGGCAACGTGCTCAACGACAGCAAGCAGTACAACGACCTGAAGCAGCTCACGGTAAGATGGAAAGAATTCCTCAACCATTTCATTGAGGAGAAACACATGGCAGGCACTGGCTACGATGACATCTACCTCTCCTACTACAACATCGCATGTGCACAGGCCGACCTGGGACTGGGACTGACTGAAAACGCCGCCACAGCACTGCAGGAAGCCGAGGCCCACATCAAGCGCGTAGGACTGGAGGACGACTACGTGGGCATGGCATGGAACCTCTACCGCGCCGAGCTGAGCCTGCGACAGGGCAAATACCAGGAGGCACTGGGCTACAACACCCGCCGCATGGAGCAGATGAAGGCATCGAGCGACATGTCGGTGGCCGTGAAGGTGCGCCAGCAGAGGGCTGCCATTATGATGGGACTGAACCGATTTGAGGAAGCTGCCGAGCTGTACCGCGAGATGTACATCATCAACGACTCCATCAACAAAGCCGAGACGAAAGAGGCACTGAACACCCTCAGCTCGAAGTTCGGACTGAATGTGCTCGAGATGAAGAACGAGCGGCTGCGCATGGACCAGGAACGCATGAGGATGGAGCAGGAGCGCACACGCTTCCGCAACATCATCATCATCATCTCCATCATCATCGTCTCGCTGGCCATCTTCCTCTTCTTCCGTATCAGAAGCGCACGCCGGCTGAAGCAGGCACACGGCAAGCTACAGGTGGCCTACGCCGACCTCAAAGCCGCCAACCAAGTGATAGAGGAGACAACGGCAGCCAAGGAGCGCATAGAGAGCGAACTGCGAATAGCACGCGACATACAGATGGGCATGGTGCCCAGCACATTCCCAGAGGACGAACAGATGGACCTCTATGCATCCATGACACCCGCCAAGGAGGTGGGAGGCGACCTCTACAACTTCCTGCTCATCGACCACCAGCTCTACTTCGCACTGGGCGACGTCAGCGGAAAGGGCGTACCGGCATCGCTCTTCATGGCACAGGCCACACGACTCTTCCGAACACTGGCCAAGCAAGGACTGATGCCGGCAGAGATTGCCACACGCATGAACGACGAACTGGGCGAGGACAACGAGCAGGGCATGTTCGTAACCATGTTCATGGGGCTCATCGACCTCAGCACCGGACACCTCTACTTCTGCAATGCCGGCCACAACCCACCCGTCATAGGCAACGGAGAAGGCGCACAAACAAGCTACAGCTTCATGGAAATGGAGCCCAACGCACCCGTAGGACTATGGCCGGGACTGGAGTACATCGGAGAAGAGATAACTGACATACGCTGCCGGCCCATCTTCGTCTACACCGACGGACTGAACGAAGCCGAGAACATGAGCCAGGAGCAGTTTGGCGACGACCACCTGCTGGATATTATGAACACCCACACATTCGTCAGCTCACGACAGACAGTGGAGATGCTGAAAGAAGAAGTTGAGAAACACCGCAACGGAGCCGAACCTAACGACGACCTCACCATGCTGTGCATCAACATCAAGAACCAAGACTAAAAACCAAGTACTATATGACATGAAAAAAGAGATTCGCATCAAGAACAAAGTAGAAGAACTGGAGCACGTGGCACAGTTCGTCGAGGAGATAGGCGAAGAACTGGGCCTCGACATGGAACTCCAGATGAATCTGAATCTGGTGATGGAGGAGATGGTGTCGAATATCATCTTCTATGCATACCCGGAAGGAACCGAGGCCAGTATCGAGCTGACTGCCGAAAGCGATGGCAAGGAACTGACCTTCGTGCTCAGCGACCAAGGTCGCGAATTCGACCCCACACTGAAGGAAGATGCCAATGTAGACATCAATCCTATCGACCGCGAAGGACTGGGAGGAATGGGCATCTTCATCGTGAAAAACATAATGAACAACGTCACCTACCAACGACTGGAGGGCAAGAACCTGCTCACGATGAAGAAAGAAATCAGCAACTAATATTTTCAGAAAACAGTATCAACAAGAACACAAACTATTGCGAATATGACAGAGATTATCAAAGAAGGTGGCAAGACCATCATCAAGACCGACAAGCGCATTGACACCATCAATGCCGGACAGTTTGAAAAAGACATTGAGCCCGCACTGCAAGATGCTGGCATGGACCTGGAAATGGACTGCACAGAACTGAACTACATGGCCAGCTCGGGACTGCGCATCATACAGAAGACCATGCGCACCGTGATGATGAAGAAGGGCAAGTTCAAGATGACCAACGTCAGCCCGGAAATCTACAAGGTGCTGGCCATGACCGGCTTCACCAAGTTCATGACCGTGGAGCAGAAAAACTAAAATCTGAAAAGATGTCGGCACGAAAGGCGAGGCTACGGCTCATTTTGGCATCGCCTTTCATGCCTTGAACCTCGGGTGTAAGGCAGAGGCTTCGCTCACCCACCACGCAGAAACGGGCACACTGATTACTGAGCCCTACAGGGGAAAGCGATGGAAGAAGAAGCCCATCAAGAATTAACAACAGAACAATTAACCATAATGAGAAAACGATTACTCTATCAACAAGACCCGACAAGAAGGCCAAGATGGCTCTACTTGCTGTTTGCCTTGCTGCTCCTACCACTTGGGTCATGGGCACAGACGGACTATGGCATCACCATAGGAGGCGTCGCTGTTACGAGCAATAATGCAACCAACGTGATGGGTGACAATGGAACACCTACCGTCACGTTTGACTCCTCTACAAACACGCTGACGCTCAACAACGCTCAGGTTAATGGCACCATCACTTCGTCCATCACAAACCTGAACCTGCATCTCGTCGGCTCTTCAGTATTCACCGTTAATACGGAGCAAGAAAAAGCCACTCTCTTCGAATACACCGGTGCAGAACAGAGCCCGACATTGACTGTGAGCACAGATAACATCGGTGCATCACTGAGTGCTCATGCAACATCGTCGAACAACAAACTCAACGATGTTTACTGGTATTCGATAGAATTTAGTGAAGGCAATTCAAACTATTGGGTCTATACTACAGGCATCGACGTGAATAGCCTTTGGTATTGTCATATCTCAAAGCCATACGTTTGGGTGGCTGGCGAACCCATTGACGACAGCAACCTGGACGAGTACGCATCGGGCGGAAATCTTAATTTCAACAAGGACACCAATACGTTGACTTTCACAGAATTCCAGACCGATTATGCTGCCTACAATTTAGTCAAAAGCAATCTGGCTAACTTGAATATCGTGGCAAGCGGTAGCAATGAAATAATTATGGAATCACCCATTTCCAACTGCATGGTGTTCCAGTACACAGGTGCAAGCGGTGAGAACAGCAGCCTGAACCTCGTGTTGCAAGACGGCGCAACAATCAAGGCTAAGTGGAATACAGGAAACTCATCCACAGATTATCTCATCAACGGATTTACTGAGAGCAACATTTCCACCGACTTGGATACAGCGACAGACGGTAGCCCCTTTGCAGAAGCGAAAAACTCAGCGATAATAATAGCTAACGTGACATTTTACAATTTGTGGGTAGAAGGAACACAGGCAAATTCGGTAAATGCCGAGCAAATTGTTAGCTATAATGACGGCTTCGTCAGCTTTGACGGCAACAACACCGTGACCCTCAACAATTATTCCTCTCAGAACAATGACTCTGAGATCGTGCCGCCCTTTATCACCAACGGAATCGGCAATTTGACCATCAGCTTGGTGGGCGACAATGAAATAAGAGGCTATTCATCGTTCCTGGCCAAGAGCGATGCTGGAGGTGAAAACTACACCGCAACTTTCACAACGACCGTGAATGATGCTGGCAAGCTGATACTCTACGACGATGTATCTACGGGCCATACCGTGAATTATATCAACGGTCTGGGCACATCGGAAGGAGAAGATGGCGACTACGTTCCATATCTTGAAATCAGCCTGGCTGATTATCACCTCATAGTGGGCAACGTGCCCGTTAACTCAGGAAATGCAGCAAACATCTTAGCTGACGACATAGTCAACAACGGCAAAGCCAGCTTCAACTTAGAGACGAACACACTGACGCTGAACGGCGTGAATCTGTCTTCAGAATGGGAGTCGCTGTCTATCAACAGCGAGCTGGACAACCTGACCATCAACCTGACGGGCACGAACACCGTCGATGGCGGCATCTACTACGATGGAAGCGATAACGGCACATTGTCGTTCACTGGATCAGGATCATTGGCAATCTCCAACAGCGATGGCGTCATCACGGGATTCGCCTCAGTCGACTTCGGTAGTTTCAACCTGACGTCAGAGTCTTCGCCGGGCTTCAAGTTGAATGAGCAAACACATTTGCCCCAAAGTGCCAACGGAGAAGACGTTGTCACGCAGCTGACACTGACCACAACTGCCGTTTATCCCATTTGGGTGCTTGACCATTCAGACTATAGTGTTGCTTACTACAAACAAGTGACGGCAGAAAACAAAGCCAATGTGCTGGGCGACGATTTCTCGTCGGTCAGCTACAACGGCAACGGAACGCTGACACTGAAGAGTGCATCTGTCGCAGACATGAACGGTTCTTCGTTTATTATTGGTGAGACCATCAATGCTCTCACGGTTCACCTCATAGGATATAATCAGATTGGAGGCAGCGGCATGTACGCCTTCGAGTTCCTTGACGAAAGCACCACGCTGACCTTTACCACCAGCGAGTCCCTGCCTGGCGAGATGGTATCTTACAGCATTCCTTACGATGATGAGAATCTAGGGGTTTACGGTCACATGTCAAACTCCACAGCCATAAGCTGTCAGAACGGATTGGCATTAAACGATATTACAATTGGCGTTCCTTCCACCACGACTTTTAATGTTACGAGAATCAGTGGATTCGTGTCGGTAGTCAATGATGAGGATGACTCTGATTTTATGTACACGAATAACAGCTCCTTCAGAGGTTCCCACGCAGAGTTGAGCCATGAAAATCCATTATATGTTAAGGTGTTATCACAAGGTGAGACAACTGCAACGGCTAGCCTCTGGCCGAGTGATCTTGCAAATCCATCACTCATCAACAAGGTAACGTTCCAGTTCGACTGGGGTACCTGTGAAAACACGGCAGTGACTGTACAAGTGAAGGACATGAAATTCGCTTATAACGAGCAGACAGAGCTATACTCGTGGCAATCAGACGGAATAAACTACTCAGATGCCATCTCCCTGACAACGGCCGATGCTGATGGTATCATCGAGATACCTCTGACGTCTACCGTTACTTCCGAGTACATACAACTCTACTTCTCTTCCAACCAGGAGTTCTCAATCGTTCCGATAAGCGTAGCCCTGACAAGAGTGCCGAGCTATAACATCGAAGTGGATGGCGTTCTCGTATCGCAACTGAACGCAACGAATGTGCTGGGCGATGGAAAGGTAAGCTTTAACAACGAGACTAACACGCTGACACTGAACAACGCTTCCATCTCTGTTGCCGAAGAGCGGCCTGCCATCGATTATATGGGAACGGCCAATCTGACCATCAGCCTGATTGGAGCCAACACGATTGAAAGCAATGGTGGCTGCGAAGCTATCCGCTACAATGGCTATGAGTCTCATCCCACGCTTACCTTCGCCAAGGGCGATGCTCAGCCATGCTCGCTGACGATAAGTACCGAAGAGGAAACCGTCATCTCCTCTGGTTTCAGCCAAGTCAACGGCGTCAACGATATTGGCAACGCCACGGGCAACAATCTGACCTTGCTCTCTGATGGGGCAGCAACGTACGACCCTGAGTCTAACGGATTGTGTACGCCTGGCCAAGAGGAAAATGAGTACCTTCCCGTGCTCTCGGTCACCATTAAGGACGTATATAATATAAGTATAGCCTTTGGTGAACGCCACTGGGCTACTTACGCCGCCCCGGTCAACCAGGAAGTGCCGGAGGAACTGACTGCCTATATCGTTACTGGCGTGAGCGACAATGAGGCCACTGTCCAGCAGGTAGAATACCTGCCCCAGGGCATAGGCGTGCTGCTGTATAAAGAAGAGCAAGGTGCAGGTGCAGAGCAATACACCACCTTTGCATACGAAGGCCAGACCACCACGTTCTCTGCAAACAAGCTGGTCGCCACTACGGCCGCAACAGCAGTGTCGAGCCTTGCCTCTGCCAGCACGAGCGTCTACGTGCTCTATAACGACAACTTCGTCAAAGCAACCAGTGGCACCATTGCCGCAGGCCGCTGCTACCTGCCCCTCGCCACCACAGTCAGCGCAGGCTCACGTCTTGCCATCAGCTTCGACGAGGCCGTGACGGGCATTGGCAGCCTCACCACCTTGCCCTCTCCGAAGAGCAAGGAGGGCGTTTACAATCTCAACGGACAACGTGTGACGAATCCCACGAAGGGTTTGTTCATCGTGAACGGCAAAAAGGTAATCATTAAATAGAATCATTCACATTACAAAACAAAATAAAACACAATACATTATGAAACTAAACAAAAAAACCTTAATCCTGTTTGTTACCACACTGATGATGGCAACAAACGCCCTTGCCGGTGGTACAGTAAACATCATCAAGATGTTGAACGGCACAGAAAACAACTCGGTAGGAACCGTGACCTCTCAGGTTAACCAAGAAAACGGACAGTGTGTAATTACCGTTACCCCAGCCACCAGTTACTACATCGGTGTCATCACGGCCGAGAAGACCGTGAGCGGCGATGTGGCCCAGGCACGCCGAGCTCCTGGTTTCGACAACATGCTGACAGTGACAGCCACCGATGCTGCTGCCGACCCCAGCGGTGTGACAACGTGGACCTTCACGATGCCCGACGAAGACTACGACGTTGAGGTTATCGCCAACTTCCAGCAGTGCACCGACATCAGTACGGCTGTCGTGACCATTGCTGCCACATCGTTCGACTACGATGGTGAGGCCAAGGAGCCCGCTATTACCAGTGTCATGCTGGGCCAGGAGGCCGTTGCTGCTACCAACTACGACGTTGTTTATGGCGACAACGACCAAAACAACATCGATGCCGGTACGGTGACTGTCTATGTCACAGGTAAGAACACTTACACTGGTACCGCTACCGCTACGTTTACCATCAACAAGATTGCGCTCAGCAACCTGGCTGTGGCAGTTGAGGACTGGGTCTACGGCCAATACAACTCTGAAGTCAATGCTCCCCGCATCATTGGGAACCTTGGTCAAGGCGCAGTGACCTACACTTACAAGGCAGAAGGCGCCACAGAGTTTACAACAACTGTTCCCGAAAATGCCGGTACGCACACCGTGAAGGCTGTTGTTGCTGAGACGACCAACTATCAGAGCGGCGAAGCAACTTCGACGTTTACTGTGGCCAAGGCCGACATCACCCCCACCGTCAACCTTCAAGGCTGGACTTACGGCGATGCTGCTAATGCACCCTCTGTGAACGGCAACACGGGTAACGGCACCGTAGCCTATGCCTACGCAGTATTTGCAGACACCCCGGATTACTCCGCTACCGTCCCCTCCGCAGCTGGTCGCTACATCGTCAAGGCCACCATCGACGCAACAGCAAACTACAATGGTGCTGAGGTGACTACCGAATTCAGCATTGCCAAAGCCGACTTCTCGCAGGTTGTCATTGCCGACATCGCAGACCAGACGTTCACCGGCAATTCTATTAAGCCTGCTATCACCGTTACTTTCAAGAGCAATCCCGTTGATGCTTCTGAGTACATTGTTACTTATGACGAAGACATAAACGTGGGTCAGGCCACCGTTACGCTGACCACGAAGGGTGTGAACTTTACTGCTGGCGATACCAATCCGTCGAAGACCTTCCAGATTTTGCCTGCCCAGGTTGTGGTTACCGCCGAAGAGCAGGTCGAGATCTATAATGGCAATCCTCAATTGTTCACCAACTATGAAGGTGCTGCCAACATAGCCGTCTTGGTTCACTATTACCTAACCGCTGACGACCGCGAGGCTGGAGAAAACGAAATTGAGGTTGCCCAGGATGCCAAAACCTACTACGTACAGATTGTTTCAGACGATGTCAACTACAGCTTTGCTCCAGTGAACTCCACCCTCGTCATCAATCCGAAGATGCTGACTGACGGCATGGTATGGACTGAGAGCGATGAGAACATTTATAATGGTCAGGAGCAGACGTTAAATCCCGAATTATATGGTGCAGACGATGAAGAAATAGGTGCTGAGCTGCATGAGGGCGTAGACTACAACGTGACTTACACGAACAACGTCAATGTTGGTACCGCTACCATGACGTTTACAGGTATAGGCAACTATCAGGGTACTGTAACAAGGATGTTCAATATTGTCCGCGAGCTGAACATCGTCCTCAACGAGGATCGCACATGGGCTTCCTACTATGCAGAAGAGAATCTGGAGGTTCCCTTCGGTCTGAAGGCATACATCGTGACTGGCGTTGCCGATAACCAGGCTGTGGTAAACGAGATAGACTACATTCCCCAGAACGTGGGCGTCCTGCTGACATTCGACGAGGTTGTTCCCGACGTCATCACGGCTGCCGCCTACGAAGGCGCTGCTCAGGAGTTTACCAACAACCTGCTGCAGGGCACTGCTACGGCCAAAGCTGTTACTTCCATCACCGGTGGTACCGTCTACGTTCTCTTTAACAACGAGTTTGTGAAGACCACCCACGGCAATATTCCCGCCAACCGTGCCTATCTGGTACTCGACGCCGCCGTCAATGGAGGCGAGTCGCGTTCGCTGTCAATCGTCATTGACGACGAGACCAACGGCATCAGCGAAGTCGTTAGCACTGTTCAGCCCAACGGTCTCTACTACAACCTGCAAGGCCAGCGCATAGCTCCGTCAGCCAAGGGTCTGGTCATTGTTAATGGCAAGAAAGTGTTTGTTAAGTAAAGCAAGCCAATTATGAAAAGAATCCTTAATACTATCGTTGCACTTGCCCTGCTTCTGTGTGCCACAGAAGCGGCGGCGGGTGGAACGGTCACAATCGAAACCCTGCTGAATGGGGCAGCCAGCGAGGCGGCGGTGGGTAAAGTGGAGAAGGATATCAGTCCTGAAAATGTTTGCACCATTACCGTTACTCCTGCCCTTGCCTACAGCGTTGCCAGCGTCACGGCCGTGAAGATGACCGAGGCGAACAATGCTCAGGCACGAAGGCAGGCGCCTGCCATCAATACGCCTCTTGAGATTACGGAGGGCGACATGCCAAACACATGGCTGTTCGACATGCCCTCCGACGAATACGATGTTGAGGTCACGGTCAACTTCACCTATCGTGCTTTCGGGCTTTTCGTCCAGGGCACCGAAGTCACCGGCGACAACATGAACAACGTTCTGGGCAACGGCAAAGTGAGCTTCAACGGCGAGACGAACACTCTGACCCTGAACGGCGCTACGATTGAGGGAAGAACCATGGATGGTGGCTGTATCATCAGCCAGCTGAGTAGCCTCACCATCTGCCTCATCGGCGACAACATCATTTCCTCTGCCGACTCATGCACCGCCATCAGGGCCGAGCTCGTTGGCGACCAGTCGCTGACCATCGTCAAGGGCAGCGACAACTGTTCGCTTATGATGGACGCCTTGCGTACCATCCGCGATTTCTCCTCGGTATCCCTCACCGACCTTGTCTGGAGCGGCAAATACTCTTATGACGGAGGAATGCTCCTCCTTAGCGACGGTGAAGAGGCAGCAAACGTTGCCGTTGCCGACAAGCCTGCCGCTCCCACGGTGAGCGTGGCCGGCGACACTTACGACGAGGCACAACAGGTAGCCCTCGCGACTACCACGCCCGATGCCGACATTCGCTACTACTTCGGCGATGAAAACCTTCCCCTCGACGCCATTTCCTATTCTGCTCCTTTGGACATCACGGAAAGCTGCCGTCTGAATGCGTGGGCCGTGCGCGACCTCAATGGTCTGTATTTCTACAGCGACACCGTGCGAGTGAACTACGTCATCCGCCAGTTGCCGCCTCTGATGTTCATCGACCCCACCGATCAGGCCGCCGTCACCGAGATGGCAGCAGCAACGGCCAAGGTAGGCGCCGGCTTTACCACTGCCGAGCCCTTCCTCTACAACCCCACTAAGCGCGAGGTGACCTATAGCAGCTCCGCTACTGCCGTGGCTACCATCGACGACGAGGGCCAGCTGACCTTCAAGGCGCCCGGTGTCACCACCATCACCGCCAGCACCGAGACCGGCGGCAACTATCTGGCTACTTCGGCCAGCTACATCCTGACTGTGGAGGATGCCGACCCGCTGAAGCCCACCATTGTCGTTGGCAACACCACCGACATCTATGCCGACAAGGTGCTAACCATCACTCAGACCGATGCTGCCGCGGGCGACCGTATTGTTTATACTGTTCTCAACAACGACACACAGGAAGGTATTGACGAGACCGTCTATAGCGAGCCTGTCACCTTGAACCAGGTCGGTCGCTATACCGTGACGGCCCGTGTCCGCCGCGGTCAGCTCATCAGCTTTGGCGACACCATCGATGTCTATGTGCTGCGCGAGCCGCAGTTCAGTCCCGAGGGTGGCAACTACAACCGCGAGCGCCAGGTGAAGCTCACCGGTCTGCCTCTGCTGCCCGAAGGTGAGGACGACTATCCCCAGGCTTATATCAAGGTTGGCGATGCTCCCTCGTTCACCCGCTACTACAACGGCGATGCCGTCACCGTGAACGAGACGACAACCATCACTGCCTATCTCATGGACAAGAACGTGGAAGGCAACGAGCTGCGCAGCGACGACCTGACAGCCACCTACACCTTCCCGCCAGTCATCGACATCTACCAGGTGGCCGTGAACGGCATTACCGTGACCTCGCTCAACAAGGACAACGTCCTTGGCGATGCCACGAAGAGTGTGCGCTACGACGACAACACCAAGACGCTGATGCTGAACAACGCCACCGTGGGCAGCAACGCCATGGCTACGGCTATCCAGACCAGTATGCCCCTGCTCACTGTGCACCTCGTTGGTACCAGCACCGCAAGCGCCACGGCACAGGCCTTCAAGTCTACTGCCGACGATGCTGTGGTGGCCTTCACCACCGATGCCGACAAGCCCGGTAAACTGTTTATCGACTGTGCTACGGCGTTCACCGACATCACGCCCGACTACGGTGGCACCATGCAGCTGGCCGACAGCTGGATTACTGTGAAGCCCACCGAGTATGGCATCACTGTGGCCGGCGTGCCCGTGACCGATGCCAACCGCGACAATGTGCTGAACGATGCCGATGCCACTGTGAGGTTCGACGGCGTCAAGACGCTCATCCTCAATGGCGCCATATTGAGCAGCCAGGACATAGTGAGCAGTCTCAACGAGCTCATCGTCTACCTGGGCGGCGAGAATGCCATCAGCGCCATTACGTCGACGAAGCAGGATGCTGCGCTCAGCTTCATCACGTCTCCCAACACTCCTGGCACGCTGGATCTGGAACACATCGACTTCCAAGGTTTCAAAGCACCTGAATATATGAACGACTTAGGCCTGGTTGAGAAGAAGATCATCTCCAGTGTGATGCTGAAGACCATCACCTACGACGAGGAAAAGGAAGACCCCGTGGATCCTATCACCTTCAACCAGGACGACTTCGTCAACAAGGAAGGTGGCGACGAAAAGCCAGTGAATCTTGAAAACACCACCATCGGCGACATTCTCTACACCCTGCCCACCGACACCGAGACTGACGGTTTCGACGGCGGAACGAGCAAAGAGGATGCCGGTATCAACCTGCATGTGGAGGTGACGAGCGATGATCTGGATGCAGCCATGAACCTCATACCTGGCTCCACCGAGTTTGCCGACAAGTTCAAGGGCATGACCATGAAGATTCCCGAAGGCACTGGCAAGGTCATCATCGACCTGCAGACCGACGAGGACTACATTCTGCACGTGAAGATTGGCAACCAGGAGCCTGTGGAGATCACGCAGGCCACTCGCGGCAAGGTAGAGATACCCTACGCCGTGACCGAGCCCACCTACGTCTACATCTACAACCCCGCCCAGCAGCCCGCTGGAGCCCGCGGCTATCGCGGCAGCCACCGCGACAAGGTGACGTCGGTGCATGTGAAGATCTACTCCGTCGATGCCAGCATGTCGAGCGTGGTGACGCCCAATGCCCTCACCTCCAACTCGTCAGTGGTCGACAACCGTGTTACCATCATCGACTTCAGCGCTCTTGGCATCTCCAAGGACGACTTGAAGGACATGACCCACATCTCGCTGTCTACCGTCAATGGCAAGCCCATCACCAACCTGGGTGCAGGCCTGTTCAGCAATGTCATCAAGGATCGCGTCAGCTACATTGACCTGTCGGCTACGGCCGTAACCGATGTCACCGCCAACCGCGATGCCGGCGCCTTCGATGGCTTCAGCGACTACACCCTCATCATCATGCCCGCTGGCAACAGCGACGGTGGAGAGGACAATGTGGTCATTGGCGGCGAGTGCAGCAGCCTGGCCCTCGGTGGCACCAACAACTTTGAGACGCCACTCGACTTCAACGCTGCCGTTGCAGCCCTCGACCGCACCTTCACCGAGGATCAGACGGCCACCGTCTTCCTGCCCTTCGCCCTGTCGAAGGAACAGGCCGATGCCCTGGGCAGCTTCCACACGTTCAAGGAAATCAGCGGTGCTAACGCCGTGTTCAACGAGGCCGAGCCCAACGGCACCGAGGCCAACAAGCCCTACATCTTCGTTCCCGCCTCGGGCGTAAGCAACTTCGAGGCCACGAACGTGGCAGTGAAGGGCCTGGCTCCCGACCAGACGTCGATCACCTCGGGCCAGCTTATCGGCACCTACGAACAGATTATCTGGGACACCGACCAGCCCGACATCTACGGTTTTGCAGCCGAGGACGAAGGTGAGGAGGTGAAGGCAGGCCAGTTCGTGCGTGTAGCCGCTGGCGCCAGCATCGACCCCTTCCGTGCATACCTGAAGGTACAGGCTGCTCCCGCCCGTCTCAACGTTGTCATCAGCGGTGAAGAAGGCACCGGAATCGAGTCGATAGCCAGCGAACGAAGCACCGCCAATGACGTCTACGACCTGCAGGGCCGCAAGGTCAACGGCAAGCTGGAGAGAGGCCTCTACATCGTGAACGGTAACAAGACTGTCATACGCTAATCCATTAACAACACAAAGAAGATGAAAAAAATCTATATCATTCCCTCCATGCGCAATTTGGAGACAGAAACAGAAGATATGATCGCCAACACCATCAAGGACTATGGCGGCAAGTTAGGATTACCCCCCTCACACACTGAATACGTCAAAGCTCGCAACTTTGAGTGGGACGAGGAGGATGATATCAACTTTTAAGACTGGGCTGGAACGGGGGCGTGCTACTGATGCACGCCCCTGTCTTTATTTCTCAATTCTCATTCCTCATTCCCCATGAAAATATTCGCCGTAGGTATGAACTACCTGCAACACACCAAAGAACTCGACGGCCAAGCATATCGACCCGAAGAGCCCGTCATCTTCACCAAAGCCGACTCGGCACTGCTGAAGAACGGCAAGTCATTCTTCATCCCCGACTGGTCGGCACGCATTGACTACGAAGCCGAGCTGGTGGTACGCATCTGCCGACTGGGCAAAGGCATCCCCGAGCGCTTCGCACACCGCTACTACGACGCCCTGACCGTGGGCATCGACTTCACGGCACGCGACCTGCAACAGCAAGCACGACGGCAGGGGCTTCCGTGGACTATCTGTAAAGGCTTCGACGGCTCCGCTGCCATCGGACAGTGGGTCGACAAGAGCGAACTGCCACCCCTCGGCCAGCTATCGTTCCGGCTCGACATCAACGGCAACACCGTGCAGCAGGGGCGTGCTGCCGACATGCTGTTCAGCATCGACCAGATCATCAGCTACCTGTCGCGTTTCTTCACCCTGAAGACGGGCGACCTCCTCTTCACTGGCACACCCGTCGGCGTAGGGCCAGTGGCCATCAACGACCACCTGCAGGGCTATCTCGACGGGCGGCCCGTGCTCGACTTCCGCTGCAAATGACACCGCTCAATCCGCGAAGCGGTTTGAAGAAAGTGTTTCAGGGCCGCTGAACTAATGGTTCAGGGGCCCTGAACTTTTAGTTCAGCGGCCCCGAACTAGTTGTTTCAGACCGTCTGAAACTCTCGCAGCTCCACTTTCCCTACACACAGGCGCTTTTCATCGGCTTCAACACGGCGGAACGAGAGGCACCGCAAGACTAAAGAGCAAAAGTGAGGAACAAGAGGCAACAATGCAGAAAAAAACAAAGATTCAGCCTGCCATTATTGCATATTTCAAAAGAATTAGCTATCTTTGTCCCGAAATACTAAGACACACGTTCATCAATAAGGAGATAAAGATATGAAAAGACTACTGTTTATGTTGATGATGACTCTGTGCTGCACCATGTCGCAGGCACAGACAGTGCAGGACTCCAACTACCGCACCGTGGGCCACGTGAAGAGCGATGGCACCGTGCAGGACTCCAACTACCGTACCATCGGACACATCAAGAGCGACGGCACCGTGCAGGACTCCAACTACCGCACCGTGGGACACATCAAGAGCGATGGCACCGTGCAGGACTCTAACTACCGCACCGTGGGGTATATCAAGAGCGACGGCACCGTGCAGGACTCTAACTACCGCACCGTGGGGCACATCCGCAGCGACGGCACCGTGCTGGACTCCAACTATCGCACCATAGGCCATGCCCAGGGCGTATCGCAGCAACATGCCGCCGTGCTGTTTTTCTTCAACATGCTCAAGTGAATGAACAATCAATATTAGACAATTTACAATGAAGACTATGACAAAGAGAATCGTTATTTTCGCCCTCATGCTCATGGCAGCAGTGGGTATGCAGGCACAGAGCCTGAACGGTACGTGGAAAACCACCATGACCGAAGACGGTCAGAAGATGGACTTCTATTTCATCTTCACCCAGAGTACGCTTAACATGAAGGGCGTGGTCAGCATGGACGACCCCGAGGTGGGAAAGATTGTGGTATCGGTAAAGGTGCCCTGCACCTACACCCGCAACGGCAATAAGCTGAACGTGAAGACGAACCCCGGCCAGGCCAAGCTGAACATCGACAAGATGGAGTTCACGCCCGAGATTGCCGGTGCCATAGGCCAGAGCCCCGAACTGAAGAAGATGATCGAAGACCAGATGAAGCAGGCTATGGAGAGCTCGAAGGGCGAGATCGTAGACGGCTTCCCCAGTGGCGGCGAGCTGAGCATCGTGACGCTGACCAGCACAAAGCTGTCTCTGCGTGACGAGACCGGCGAGACCATAGACTTCACCAAAGTGCGCTGACCGGCAGCAATGAGTGCCAGCCATCACATGACGAGTGAAGGGAAACAGCGTATCGTCGTCTTCGATGCCGACGATACGCTGTGGGATTGTCAGGGACATTTCGAGGTAGTGATGCAGCGGCTCTACGAAGAGCTGCTGCCATGGACACATTCGCTCGAGGAGTCGGCACGACAGCTCTTCGCCACCGAGCGGAAGAACATGCACCTGCTGGGCTACGGCGTGAAGGCCTTCACATTGTCAATCATCGAGACGGCCATGCGCGTCAGCAAGGGCGAGATGCCCGTGACAACCATCCAGGCGCTGCTGAACAAGTGCTACACACTGCTCGAGTTCCCAACGACTCCCCTACCCCACGTTGCCGACACACTCGCCGAGCTGCAACGACGTGGATACCCCTTAGTGGTCTTCACCAAGGGCGAGTTGTTAGATCAGCAGCACAAGTTGGAACGGAGCGGACTGCAGCATTTCTTCTGTCATCTCGAAATCACCAGCGACAAAGGCGAGGCCGAGTTCCTGGCCCTGACAGAGCGACTGGGCGCATCGCCCGACCAGCTGCTGATGGTGGGAAATTCGCTACGAAGCGACGTAGCACCAGCCCTGGCAGCAGGATGGCAGGCCGTACACATCCCCTTCCACGTGACTTGGGAACTGGAACAGCACGACGCCTTCGAGCATCCCAACCTCACAACCATCAGCCGATTCGACCATCTGCTCAGCCTCCTGCCTTAGCCCCATACCCATTCCTCATTCCTCATTCCTCATTCCTCATTCCTCATTCCTCATTCCTCATTTCTCATTTCTCAGTCCTCATTCCTCATTCAATGGAAGTCCCCCAAGAATTCAATGCCATCTACCTAAAGGACGTGTCGTTCGCACACCTGATGACACGCCGCATCTTCAACGTGCTCATAGTGGCCAACCCCTACGACGCCTTCATGCTCGAAGACGACGGCCGCGTAGACGAAAAGATATTCGACGAATACACCGAACTGGGAATGCGCTACCCGCCCTCGTTCACTCAGGTGAGCACCACCGACGAGGCGAACCACGTGCTGAGCAACACCGACATCGACCTGGTGATATGTATGCCCGGCACGGCCGACAACGACGCATTCACCGTGGCACGCGAGGTGAAGGCCGTGAACCCCAACATTCCCTGCGTGGTGCTGACACCCTTCAGCCACGGCATCACACGACGTATGCAGGACGAGGACATGTCGGTGTTCGACTACGTGTTCTGCTGGCTGGGCAACACCAACCTCATCCTCTCCATCATCAAGCTCATCGAGGACAGGATGAACATCGACCACGACATAGAAGAGGCTGGCGTGCAGATGATACTGCTCGTAGAGGACAACATACGCTTCTACTCATCGGTGCTGCCCAACCTCTACAACTATATCCTGCAGCAGTCGAAGAACTTCTCAACCGAGGCCCTGAACCCCCACGCTGCCGCACAGCGCAAGAGGGGACGACCGAAGGTGATGCTGGCCACTAACTACGAGGAGGCCATGCGACTGTATGAGAAGTACCATGAGAACACGCTCGGCGTCATCAGCGACACACGCTTCCCCATAGCCACGGCAGCCGGACGACTGGCACACGTCGAGGAGGGAGACCCCGAGGCTGGTCTGAAGCTGCTGCGCGAGATTCGTCGACGCGATGAGTACGTGCCACTGATACTGGAGAGCTCGGAGGTGGTGAACCGCGAAAAGGCACAGGCAGAGGGATTCCACTTCGTAGACAAGAACTCGAAGAAGATGAATGTAGACCTGCGGCACCTGCTCGAGGAACACATGGGATTTGGCGACTTCATCTTCCGCGACCCCGTCACACGGCAGGAGGTGGCTCGCGTGTCAACACTGAAGGAACTGCAGGACAACATCTTCAAGATTCCCCACGACTCGCTCATGCGCCACATCCGCCGCAACCACATGAGCCGATGGCTCACAGCAAGAGCCATCTTCCCCGTCAGCCAGTTTCTCAAACACGTCACGTGGCACAAGCTGCAAGACGTGGATGCACACCGCCAGATCATCTTCGACGCTATCGTGCAGTACCGCCGCATGAAGAACATCGGCGTGGTGGCGGTGTTCGACCGCATGAAGTTCGACCGCTATGCACACTTCGCACGCATCGGCGAGGGCTCACTGGGTGGAAAAGGGCGCGGACTGGCTTTCCTCGACAACATCATTAAGCGCCACCCAGAGCTGAACCAACTGCCTGGCGCCACCGTGCAGATACCGAAGACGGTAGTCCTCTGCACCGACTTCTTCGACCGCTTCATGGACGACAACAACCTGTGGGGCATCGCACTCTCCGATGCACCCGACGAGGATATCCTGCGACACTTCCTGCGTGCACAGCTGCCCGACGACCTCATAGCCGACTTCTTCACCTTCTTCGAGGCCATCAAGAGCCCCATCGCCGTGCGCTCCAGCTCGCTGCTCGAAGATTCCCACTACCAGCCCTTTGCCGGCATCTACTCTACCTACATGATTCCCTGGCTGGAGGATAAATACCAGATGCTGCGCATGTTGGCCTGCGCCATCAAGGGCGTCTACGCATCGGTGTACTACCGCGACTCGAAGGCCTACATGACGGCCACGCAGAACGTCATCGACCAGGAGAAGATGGCGGTCATACTTCAGGAGGTGGTAGGCCAGCAGTACGGCGACCTCTACTACCCCACATTCTCGGGCGTGCTGCGCTCACTGAACTACTACCCCATCGGCGACGAAACGGCCGAGGAGGGCATAGCATCACTGGCGTTAGGCTTGGGCAAATACATAGTCGACGGCGGACAGACGCTGCGCGTATCGCCCTACCATCCCCACCAGGTGCTGCAAACCAGCGAGATGGAGACGGCCCTGCGCGAGACCCAGACCCGCTTCTATGCACTGGACATGAGCCACATGGACGATGATTTCAAGGTTGACGACGGATTCAACATCAAAAGCCTGCGGGTGAAACAGGCCGAGCCCCACGGTTCGCTGCAGTATATCGCCTCGACCTACGATCCCGTCGACCAGGTCATCCGCGACGACATCTACGAGGGAGGGCGCAAGATCATCTCCTTCTGCGGTGTGCTGCAACAGGGGGTGTTCCCCTTGCCCGAGCTGCTACAGCTGTCGCAGAAGTTTGGCGCCGAGGGGATGAAACGACCCGTAGAGATAGAGTTTGCATGCAACATGCAGGGCAGCAACGGCGACTTCTACCTGCTACAGATTCGACCCATCGTCGACTCAAAGCAAGTGTTGGAGGAAGACCTGGCGAAGATTGCCGACGAGAAATGCCTGTTACGCAGCCACAACTCGCTGGGCCACGGCATCTACGAGGACGTGGCCGACGTGGTCTACGTCAAGGCCGACGACGACTTCACCGCATCGGCCAACCCAACCATCGCTTCAGAAATAGAACAGATAAACCGCCGTTTCCTGAACGGCGAAGTCGTACAGCAGCAAGGCGAGGCCGGCGGCGGGAACTATATCCTCATAGGCCCAGGCCGATGGGGCTCAAGCGACCCCTGGCTGGGCATTCCCGTGAAGTGGCCGCACATCAGTGCCGCCCGCGTCATTGTGGAACTGGGACTGAAGAATTACCACGTAGACCCCTCGCAGGGCACCCACTTCTTCCAGAACCTCACATCGTTCGGCGTGGGCTATTTCAACATCAGCACCTATCAGAACGACGGCGTCTTCCAAAAGGAAGTACTCGACAGTATGCCCGCCATCTACGAGACTGAGCACGTGCGCCACGTGCGCTTCCCAGCCCCTCTTAAGATAATGATGGACGGGAAGAAACAAGAGGGCGTGGTGCTACTGACGTAAGGACGTGGCAATACTTACGTAAGGACGTGGTGCTGCTGGCGTAGAAACTATTCTACTGCACTTCCTTCAGGTTATCAATCTGCTGATTGATGCTCGTGCTGAAGGCCACAGGATTCTTGATGTAGTCGTAGCGCGTGGTGGCCTCGCCCGTGGTGACGAGCACTGACCCATAGCCCATCATGCGGCCAAAGATGGACTGCTCGATGTGGATGGCTTCGCACTTGCGAAGGAGCAGTTCGAACGAGGTGCGCTTGATGATGCCGCGCTTGAAGATGAGGCGTCTTGTGGTGAGCACGTACTGCTTGCCGCCGTGAATGCTTACTGCCCAGCAGAAAGCAACCAGCCACACAGCTGCCAGCAGGATGAGACGTACGGGCCAGCTGAAGGCGCTGACGAACAGCAGACCAAGGGCCAGGACGGCTACCACACACGGCCACAAGAACACAATGCCGTGAAGCTTGGCCTCGTAAATCACTTTCTCGCTCTGCATCAAATTCTTCTGAATGTATCCCATGTTTGAATAAAGAATTAAGAATTAAACCTTATTCGCTTTCTTGCGCTGGTCGTGGTCGAGTATAGACTTGCGTATACGCATCGATTTCGGCGTGACCTCCACCAGCTCGTCCTCCTTGATGTACTCCAGACATTCCTCAAGCGACATGAGCACCTTCGGTATGACGCGGGCCTTCTCGTCGGTGCCCGAAGCACGCACGTTCGTGAGCTGCTTGGCCTTGCAAACATTGATGACAAGGTCGTTGTCGTGAACATGTTCGCCAACCACCTGTCCGTAATATACCTCCTCACCTGGATCGATGAAGAACTTGCCGCGGTCTTGCAGCTTATCGATGGCGTAGGCGTAGGCGGTGCCCGTCTCCAGGGCAATCATCGAGCCGTTGATGCGACGCTCTATCTCGCCCTTGTAGGGCTGGTACTCCTTGAAGCGGTGTGCCATGATGGCCTCGCCCTGACTGGCGGTGAGCACGTTGGTACGGAGTCCGATGATGCCACGCGAGGGTATGAGGAACTCTATGTTCGTGCGCTCGCCCTGACTTTCCATGCTGATCATGTCGCCCTTGCGGCGTGTCACCATGTCGATCATCTTCGATGCGAACTCATCGGGCACATTGATGGTGAGCTCCTCGACGGGCTCACATTTCCTGCCGTCAATCTCCTTGTAGATGACCTGAGGCTGACCCACCTGCAGCTCGTAGCCCTCGCGGCGCATGGTCTCGATGAGCACACTGAGATGGAGCACGCCACGTCCCGAGACCACCCACTTGTCGGTGGAGTCCTCGAAGGATTCCACGCGAAGTGCCAGGTTCTTTTCCAGCTCGCGCTGCAGACGGTCGTTGATGTGGCGTGAGGTAACAAACTTGCCTTCGCGTCCGAAGAAAGGCGAATCGTTGATGGTGAACAGCATCGACATGGTGGGTTCGTCGATGGCAATGGGGGGCAGCGGCTCAGGCTGCTCCAGGTCGCAGATGGTGTCGCCAATCTCGAATTTCTCAAGACCGATAACAGCGCAGATGTCGCCGCAGTCCACCGAACCGGTGCGATGGTGGCCCATGCCGTCGAAGGTGTGCAGCTCCTTGATTTTCGTCTTCTCCATGGAGCCGTCGCGGTGGGCGATGGTCACCTGCTGTCCGTCGGACAGTTGTCCGCGGTGCACGCGTCCCACGGCTATGCGGCCTGTGTAGCTTGAGAAGTCGAGGCTGGTAATCAGCATCTGCGGCGTTCCCTCTATCTGTTGCGGAGCGGGAATCACCTCCACTATTTTGTCGAGCAGGTATGTGATGTCGCCCGTAGGCTTATTGTAATCCTCACCCATCCATCCGTTCTTTGCCGAGCCATAGACCACCGGGAAGTCCAGCTGGTCTTCGGTAGCATTCAGGGAGAACATCAGGTCGAAGACCATCTCGTAGACCTCCTCGGGGCGGCAGTTGGGCTTATCCACCTTGTTCACCACCACGATGGGCTTCAGCCCTATCTGCAGGGCTTTCTGTAGCACGAATCGCGTCTGGGGCATGGGACCCTCGAAGGCGTCGACCAACAGCAGACAGCCGTCGGCCATGTTGAGCACGCGCTCCACCTCTCCGCCGAAGTCGCTGTGTCCCGGGGTGTCGATAATGTTAATCTTCGTGCCTTTCCAGTTGATGCTGACGTTCTTCGAGAGGATGGTGATGCCGCGCTCGCGCTCCAGGTCGTTGGCGTCGAGCACCTGATCGCTCAGGTTCTGGCCCTCACGGAAGAGGTTGCCAGCCAGCATCATCTTGTCTACCAGTGTTGTCTTTCCGTGGTCTACGTGTGCTATGATTGCGATGTTTCTGATGTCTTGCATTGTCGTTCCTATTATTCCGTTGCTGAAAATCGGGTGCAAAGGTACAAAAAATCCCCGTAATCCTTGCTATCAGAAAGGAAAAAAAACACGTTTTTGCGGTAAAGGTAGAAAAATCGCTTGGTGGTTCGGTTTTTTGTTAGTACCTTTGCGCCATGTTATAGCAAGAACGACATGAAGCAATACTTAGACATTCTCAGCAAGATACTGACCGATGGCACTCAGAAGGGCGACCGCACGGGCACCGGCACGCTTTCGGTCTTTGGCACGCAAAGCCGCTACGATCTGTCGGCAGGCTTCCCCCTGCTCACCACGAAGAAGCTCCACCTGAAGTCGATTATCTATGAGCTGCTTTGGTTCCTCCAGGGCGACACGAACGTGAAATACCTTCAGGAGCACGGTGTGCGCATCTGGAACGAGTGGGCCGACGAGAACGGCGAACTGGGTCCAGTCTACGGTCATCAGTGGCGTTCTTGGCCCGACTACGAAGGGGGCACCATCGACCAGATTCAGATGGTGCTCAACCAAATCAAGCACAATCCCAATTCCCGCCGCATGATTGTGTCGGCATGGAATGTGGCCGAGGTGAACCAGATGGCACTGCCTCCCTGCCACACCATCTTCCAGTTCTACGTGGCCAACGGCAAACTGAGCCTGCAGCTATATCAAAGGAGTGCCGACACGTTCCTCGGCGTGCCGTTCAACATTGCTTCGTACGCCCTGCTCACCATGATGATGGCCCAGGTATGCGGCTTGCAGCCAGGAGAGTTCATCCACACCACGGGCGACACCCATCTCTACCTGAACCATCTGGAGCAGGCCCGTCTGCAGCTCACCCGCGAACCGCGCCCTCTGCCTACCATGAAGATCAATCCCGACGTGAAGGATCTTTTCTCTTTCCACTACGAGGACTTCCAACTTGAGAACTACGACCCCTGGCCCCACATCAAGGCCGAGGTGAGTGTGTGATTCCCCCATGAGTAGCAGCACCAAACCTTTGCAGGCCCACCTGTCGATGCTGGGCGCCTGTGCCATCTGGGGGCTGATGGCTCCGCTTGGCAAGGAGGCCATGACCAACGGGCTCGATGGCCTGTCGATGGTGATGCTGCGCGTGGCTGGCGGTGCCCTGCTGTTCTGGCTCACGTCGCTGGGCCTGACCCTGTCGCGCCGTAGGAGCACCACGGCCCAGCCTGCCATCCACGTGCCCACACGCGACAAGCTGACCTTTGCCGGTGCCGCTGTCTTCGGCATCATCTGCAACCAATGCGGCTACACCTACGGCCTGTCGGTCACATCGCCCATCAACGCCTCCATCGTCACCACCTCGATGCCCATCTTCGCCATGATCCTGGCTGCCATCATCTTGCGCGAGCCCATCACCAGCAAGAAGGTGCTGGGCGTGTTCATGGGATGCAGCGGCGCCCTGATGCTCATCATCACCTCGGCCACGCACACGTCCGACAAGGTGGGCGACATCCGCGGCGACCTGTGCTGCATGGGGGCACAGATGTCCTATGCCCTCTACCTGTCGCTGTTCAACAAGCTCATCCGCAAGTACGACGTGGTGACGGTGAACAAATGGATGTTCCTCTGGGCCACCATCATCCTTGCCCCCCTCATCGGCCCGCACGCCATCGCCATGCTGAGCCATCCGCTGCCCACCGCCACCATTCTTGAAACGGCCTACGTCGTGGTCTTCGGCACCTTCATTGGCTATATCCTCGTCATAGTGGCCCAACAGGTGCTGCGGCCCACGGTGGTGTCGGTATACAACTACGTGCAGCCCATTGTGGCCGTCACGGTAAGCATACTCATGGGCATCGGCGTGATGAAATGGACCCACGTCGTAGCCGTGCTACTGGTCTTCGGCGGCGTCTCACTCGTGACGAAGTCGAAAAGCCGTCGCGACATCGAACGACAGCAGCAACCCGATTGACCACATTTATAAACCTTAAAAACATACAACGACATGATAAAGAAACTAATGATTCTGGCCGCCATCGCCCTGACCCTGACGGCCTGTGGCAACAAGAACAATACCAACACTGAGAAAGAGGGTGACAACGCAGATAACAACACCGAGACCGCTGCCCCGAAGTGGAAAACCTACACCAACGAGAAGCACGGCTTCAGCATGGAGGTGCCCGCCGGACTGACCCAGCGCGAGACCATGCTGCCCGAAGACGGCACCATCTTCTCTGACGACGGAGCTGAAGGCATCACCTTCAATCGCATTGACATCACAGGCCACAAGAGCATCTTCGACGAGGAGTACACCCCTGAAAAGGTGAGGGAGGAGTTCGAAGACTGGACAGGCCCGCTGAGCGAAGACATTGATGCCAAGGAATGCGGCGACAACTATTTCACCTACTCCATTAAGGGCAATATGGTGAACGAGCTTCACAAGCATATGTACAAGGGCACCGAGATGGTGGCAGTGGTCATCATATATGAGCCTGACAACGAGGACAAGCTGGGTGGTGCCGTGGCTGAGCACGTGTTCAACTCCATCAAGTTCAAGTAGACCGGCCTGCATCTCACGAGGCCAATGCGCAGCCCCTCGTTAGCTATGCTGCAACATTGTCGCACGAAGGAGCCCCCTCGTTAGCTATGCTGCAACACTGTTGCACGAAGGAGCCCCCTCGTTAGCTATGCTGCAACACTGTTGCAGCAAAGGAAACGGCCGCAGCGTCTTTCACAGCCTGTTTTGGATGTTCACACATTCGGGCTAAAACCATAACACGGCCTGTTACGACCCGTAACACGCCGTGTTACGTTCCGTTTCGAGCCGTGTTACGGTTTTAACGGTTCTTCTAAGCGGTCACGTTACCGCTCGCAGTCTTAACATCATGTACAGGGGAGCCCCCACTGAAACGTAATGAGAAAGCAGCCTTTCTCTCAGAACCCTTGACGGCGCAGAGCCTCAATAAGCCCGCAGCTCATGGCCTCGTTGTCGGTCCGGGTGTAGCGGATGTCGGTAAACACCTGAGCCAGCGTCTGCTTGTGGTTAATCTCCACGAAGTGGCGGTTCTCGGGCAGTTGTTCCTTGGGCGTATAGTGTGCGTCGATGTCAGCAGGTGTATAGTCGTGGTAGCTCTCACTGTGAACGAAGGCCGCCAAGGGCAGACGGTCGCTCAGCGACGGCTCCTCGTCGGGCCATCCCACGGTGAGCGTGGCAACGGGCATCACCAGCCGTGGCAACTGAAGCACGTCGATGATGGTCTGCGGCTGGTAGACGGTGGTGCCGAGGTAGCAGTAGCCCAGCCCCTCCTCGTCGAGCAGGTTGCACAGCGTCTGCGTGTAAAGCAGAGCATCGGTGGCAGCATTGATGAACGACAGGAAGTTGTCGTAGCCCGGCTCGGCCTGTCGGCAGCGTGCCCACTGGCTGGTGCGGTTGAAGTCGGCACAGATGGTGAGCACCACAGGAGCCTGCGTCACCATGGGCTGGTTGAAATGAGCAGGGGCTAGCCGCTTTTTCACATCCTGTGAGCGGGTGACGACGACACTATAGAGTTGCAGGTTGCCCATAGTCTGGGTGCGGGCAGCCTCATCCATCAGTCGGTTCAGCAGCGCGGGGTCTACGTCGCGATTGCTATAGCGGCGGATGGTACGGCGAGTAAGCAAATTCTTCATATCTAAATGGGTAAAATAGGGATTATATTTGTTTTGTGCGTATACGGTTGTCATATAGACACACCGTCAACTATCTGCCGAGGCGCTTTCTGCCAGTTTCGATATACACGCCCTTGCGGGGCACGGCCACTGGCTGTCCTGAGAGGGTAAAGGCACCGTGGGGAGACACAGGTGAAGCGCCGACGACCTGGATGCCCTCCGCATCGAGAGTCTCAGTCAGTTCGGTGGCAGTGGCACGATAGCGGAAACTGATGGTTCCGCCGGCGTTAGGGGTGATGCCGAGGATGCCACGGTTCAGCAGGAAGGTGCCGTCCGACGAGGGGTGATAGAGTTTTGCAGCTGGCATCGATGTGTTGGTAATCGAATCATTACCTTGATAGGGATAGGCATCGTATGTCGAGCTGTAAAGTCCCCAACTCTCGCTGGCCCTCAGCAGGGCACAGCGCTGGTGGTTGTTGGGAGGCAAGGAGTCGGCATTTCCGGCCTTTACAATGGCATTCACGATGTTATTCTCCCAGATGATGCTGTCGAAGTCGACGTGTAGTACAAGCAGTCCCCTTCCGGGAAGTTTCGAGTCCCACCCCTGCTGCTGGCGGTTTTCAATCATAAAATACTCGTCTGTCCAGGCATCGTTGCGCACGATATAGGCCTCGGGCTGCTGGCTGAGAGGCGGTATGGCCACGATGAGGGTGTCAGCAGATCCGAGTTCGGTGGGTTTCAGCCATCCGCAGGAATAGCGCTCGAAACTGGTAAGGCCAGCAGGACAGAAGCTGTTGCCGTTGTAGTTTCCCTGATCCATGAGCGACCAGTCGTTCAGGCCGTAGCAGCCCGAAGACTCTGTGTCGTACATATCGGGCAGTCCCAGGCAGTGTGCAAACTCGTGGCAGATAGTGCCGATTCCGGCAATGCCCCTCGACGAGCGCTCGTTCACCACGGCATAGGTGTCGATGGTGACGCCTTGCAGCTCAAGCTTACGGCCATAGTCACTCTCGGCAAGGACCCATTCATGTGGCCAGATGGTGGTGGATGTGCCGCCGTCGGCCTGTCCACGGCCCGCATAAACACATAGCACCTGGTCAACCTCGCCATCGCCGTCCCAGTCGTAGTCGGCAAAGTTCACGTTGTCGGCAATGGCTTGGCAGGCCATCGCCACCATCTCACCGGCATGGGCATCATCGCCGCTTTCCTTCAGGTCGGTGCCGTAGTACTGGTAGTTCTCGGGCATCACCACGGGGCCGCACACATCGAACGTCAGGTCGAACACCCCGTAAGACTGATCCAGGAAGTAGTCGTGCACAGAACCTCGGAATCCTTCGTCCGAGGTGAATCCCTGTTCGTTGCAGATGCGGGTGTAGAGCAGCGAGTCGTGACCTGCCTGAAACGTCTGGTTGGCAAACTCCACAAGAATGACTAGCCCACGCTTCGAGCCACGGAACTCGTTGTGACGGCCCAAACGGGTACGATGCTGCTGACGGCAGCGTTGCTCCAGCGAGGCGCGGTTGCGGGCCTTACTGCGTAGACGCCCCATATCGGCAGCCACAGCCAAACCATCATCCGGGCCCTCCACCAGCTGCTGACCGTCGGCGGTCTGCCAGTAGTGCAGACATTCGTCGCCTGTCAGCAGGGCCTCCACCTGAGTGCCGTCGGCAAGGGTCAGCAGACGCCATACGCCGCGTTTCGCCGGCACGGCCATGACGCAACATGCAGCCAAAGAACCCATCAATAAAGTGAAAAGTCGCTTCATGTCACAGAATAAAATGGTGAATTTGCGTGCAAAAGTACAAATTTCTTGGGAATAAAGCCCCTGATTTCTGTTTTTTTTGTAACTTTGCAGCAACTTGGCGGAAACTAAAGACGCCGAGCCCACCAACGATGGAACAACAGACAACAAACACGTGTGAGGACGTGCTACAGGTGCTGATGGCCTGCTATGGCGGGGAGCACCGGCTCGCAGCACAGTTGGCCGAACTCGAGGCACAAGAGCCCGACGGCGTTTCAGAAGGACAGATAGCCCGTTTGCTGGCCCGGCTGCATAGCATCACACCCTCAGCACAGCCACAGATGAACCTGCCGCTGCCAGTCACCGAAGTGCGGCCACAGGTGCTTGAGTGCGACGTGGTGCGCTTCCAGAACAATAAAGAGAAGTGGGTGGCCCTGGTGGGACTGCTCAACGGGTATCCCTACGAGATATTCACCGGCCTGCAGGACGACGACGAAGGCATCATGCTGCCAAAGTCGGTGACGAAAGGCAAGATAGTGAAGCAGGTGTCGCCCGATGGAACGAAACGCTACGACTTCCAATTCGAGAACACACGCGGCTACAAGATTACGGTCGAAGGCCTCTCAGAGAAGTTCGCACCCGAATACTGGAACTATGCCAAGCTCATCTCGGGCGTGCTGCGATACCGTATGCCCATAGAGAACGTCATCAAGCTGGTGGCGTCGCTCCAGCTTCACGATGAGAGCATCAACACATGGAAGAACGGCGTGGAACGGGCATTGAAGAAGTATCTACCCGAGCGGTCGGAACTGGCCGACAAGACCGACGCCACTGCCTGCGACTCCACAGAGCCCGCACAAGAGAAGCCACGGACATGACACTGGACAGCAGCAGCATCTTCATCGACGGCCTGCGGCTGTACGCCTTCCACGGTGTGATGGAGCAGGAGCAACGCGTGGGGGCCGACTTCCGCTTGGATCTTCGCGTACATTATAATATATATAAGGCCACGCAGACCGATGACGTTGCCCACACGCTGAGCTATGCTGACCTGCTGCAGACGGTAAGGCAGGAGATGGCACAGCCGTCGAAGCTCCTTGAGCACGTTGCAGGACGCATGGCCGACGCCATATTCCGCACCTATCCCGAGGCGACGGCCGTAGACCTGAAGCTGACGAAGCTGAACCCGCCCATGGGTGCCGACTGCGACGGTGCTGGCGTGGAATTGCACTGCTCGCGCTAAGGAACAATTAACAACAAACGCAACGACAAGTAAAGAAGAGAACACATCGTACACACTAAAGACGCAACGACAAGCATTGAAGAAAACACATCGTACACACCAACAATGATTATAACGAAAAGAAACATACTGATGATTCTGGCGCTGGCACTCATCCTGCCCATAGCCGCCGGTGGCGCCGAGCCTCATAAGTTCACACTCGTCATCGACGCGGGACACGGCGGACGGGATGCCGGTGCACTGGGAGTACGGGCCAAGGAGAAGAACATCAACCTGAAAGTGGCGCTGGCCTTCGGACAATATGTAGAACGGAACTGCCCCGACGTGAAGGTCATCTACACCCGCAAGACCGATGTCTTCATTCCCCTGCACAAACGAGCCGACATTGCCAATAAGAACAAGGCAGATGTCTTTATCTCCATCCACACCAACGCCGTGGCAGGAAGCAAGAAAGTGACAGGCATGGAAACCTATACCATGGGACTGCGCCGCAGCGGTGAGAAACTGAGCGCCGCCATGCGTGAGAACGAAGTGGTGGTCTACGAGAGCGACTATCGTCAGCACTACGACGGCTTCGACCCCCGTGTGCCCGAAAGCTACATCATCTTCGACATGATGAACGAGACGAACATGAAGAAGAGCGTGGAGCTGGCCAAACTGATACAGCAGAAGACCTGCGCCACGGCCGGCCGACCAAACAAGGGCGTGAAGCAGGACGCCTTCCTCGTGCTACGCGAAACGTCAATGCCCGCCTGTCTGGTAGAGCTGGGCTATATCACCACCCCGTCAGAGGAGGCCGCCCTGACCAATGCCAACACTATCGATGCCCTGGGCAAGGGCATCTATCAGGCTTTCGTAGCCTACAAGAACAAGCAGCAGCCGGCAGCCGCGCCAGCCCAGCCCACTACGCCCACCGCGCCCGAACAGCCTGCTACTCCCGCCGCGCCCGAGCAGCCCGCTACGCCCACAACAACCGAACAGCCTGCTACATCCGCCACGCCCACCACAGAACCTGCCGATGCCCCCGTGTTCAAGGTACAGCTGATGGCCATCGTCACAAAGCTGCCTACCAACGACCCACAACTGAAGGGGCTGGAGGGCGTGGAATGCTTCAAGGACGGCAACCTATGGAAGTACACCGTGGGCTCCTCCACCGACTATAACGCCATCAAACAGTTGCGCAAGGACGTACTCAACAAGTTTCCCGAAGCCTTTATCATAGCCTTCAAGAACGGCGAGAAAGTAGACCCCGCTGCAGCCTATCAAGAATTTAAGCAGAACCAGAACAAACGATGAAATATTTCACTAAAGAAGTAAAGATAGCACTGACGGCCATTCTCGCCATCGTGTTACTGTTCATAGGCATGAACTTCCTCAAGGGGCTGAGCCTCTTTTCGTCCGACAAGAGCTATTACATCGTGTTCGATGATGTCAGCGGCCTGTCGCCCTCAAGCCCCATCTTCGCCAACGGCTTCCGTGTGGGCGTGGTGAAGAGCATTGAGTACGACTATGCCAACCCTGACCACATCGTGGCCGTGGTGGGCCTCGACAAGAAGCTGCCCGTTCCGCGCGGCACCACAGCCGAGATTGTGAGCGACTTCCTGGGCAACGTGAAGCTGGAGCTGCACTTCAGCAACAACGGCGGCAGTACGCTGGCCGAAGGCGACACGCTGATAGGGCACCTGCAGCAAGGGGCCCTGAGCAAAGCCGCGGAAATGATACCGCAGATAGAGCAGATGCTGCCACGCATCGACTCCATCCTGGTCTGCGTAAACACCCTCGTAGCCGACCCAGCCCTGGCCGGCACCCTCCACAACACCGAGGAGCTGACAGCCACCCTGACCAGCACCTCGCACGACCTGCAGCGCCTGGTGACCAGCGTGGGCCAGCGCCTGCCGGGCATGATGCAGAGGGCCGACGCCACCCTGGCCAGCACCGAGACGCTGACGCAGAACCTGAGCCAGATAGACGTGGAGGCCCTGGTAAAACGCATTGACGGCACACTGGCAAACGTAGAGCAGATGTCGGCCGCCTTGGCCAGCCGCGAAGGCTCCCTCGGACTGCTGCTGCACGACCCACAGCTCTACCAGAACCTGACCGCCACCATGCGCGATGTTGACTCGCTCCTCATCGACTTCAAACAGCACCCGCGCCGTTACATCAACGTGTCGGTATTCGGCAAAAAAGATAAGTAATTTCAATTTTGTCTAAATAATCGACGCCCTTGAAATCCCGTAAACATTTTTATAACTATCTGTTTTACAGAACCATTGAAATACACAAGTGGTCGAAATGAATAAAAATCGTGAAACAATCTAAGCACCCTATTCTTAATTAGTTACAACGATTGTAAACACAGAGGCAATTTGAGCCAATTTGTGGGATTCAATTTTTTTTGCGACCTTTGCAGTCGTAAAACCTAAAAAATGCAGAAAGGACATCTTGCGCTTTGGAACGAATGCTTGCGACTCATCAAGCAGAACGTCACCGAGCAGACATATAAGACGTGGTTCGAGCCCATTGTCTTCGAGAGCTACGACGAGCAGCAGAAGACAGTGCTGGTGCAGGTTCCAAGTGCGTATATCTACGAGTACTTGGAGCAGAACTTCGTGCGCCTGATGGCCTGGGCATTGACCAACAGCTTCAAGGCCAGCGTGAGCCTGAAATACCGCTTAGTTACCGATAGAGAGCACAAGAAGATTCAGGAGTGGGAGGGCGACCGTCCGTCGGACATCGAGGCACCTCAGGCCACTACCCGCGGCAACCGCGCTCCCACTGTGCTCGACGCCGCCGTGCCACAGGAGCTGAACCCCCAACTGAACCCCAAGCAGACCTTCGACAACTTCATTGAGGGCGACTCTAACAAGTTGCCGCGCACCGTGGGTATCGCCATTGGCGAGCATCCGGGCAAATCGACGTTCAATCCCTTCTTCCTCTACGGCCCGTCAGGCTGTGGCAAGACCCACCTTATCAATGCCATTGGCGTGCTCACGAAGAAGATGTATCCCCAGAAGCGCGTGCTCTACGTATCGGCCCGTCTGTTCCAAGTTCAGTTTACCGATGCCGTAAGGCAAAACACCACCAACGACTTCATCAATTTCTACCAGACCATCGACGTGCTTATAGTCGACGACATACAGGAATGGATCAATGCCCCGAAGACGCTCGACACGTTCTTCCACATCTTCGACCACCTATTCCGCCTGGGCAAGCAGATTATTCTGGCCAGCGACCGTCCGCCCGTCGACCTCGACGGCGTGAAGGATCGCCTGCTGACACGTTTCTCGTGTGGTCTTATTGCCGAGCTCGAGAAGCCCAACGTGCAACTCTGTGTAGACATTCTGAACTCGAAGTGCCGTCGCGACGGTCTGAAGATACCAGCCGACGTCATCCAGTTCATTGCCCAGAGCGCCAACGGCAGCGTGCGCGACCTGGAGGGTGTGGTGAACCAGTTGCTGGCCTTCAGCATAGTCTACAACACGCATGTCGACATGAGGCTGGCCGAGCGCGTCATCAAGCGTGCCGTGAAGATGGATGACCATCCGCTGACAATTGACGATATTATCGACAAGGTGTGCCACCACTTCGGTGTGAGCCAGCAGCAAGTGTTCAGCAAGAGCCGCAAGCGCGACTACGTGCAGGTGCGCCAGGTGTCGATGTATCTGGCCCAGAAGTACACGAAGATGCCTGCCGCCCGCATCGGACAGCTCATCGGCGGCCGCGACCACAGCACGGTGATTCATAGCTGCAGCACCGTGGAGCAGCGCCTGAAGGTAGACCGTGCCTTTGCCGAGGAGCTGAACAGCATTGAGCATTCTTTCAAGCTGAAGCAGTAAAACCCCACCCCATTATCATCACAAGCAGTAGTTTGCAAGGGTCGTCATTGTCCCTTGCATTTTTATTTCATGTCCCTTGCACTATTGGTTCTTGGCCCTTGTGCCATTGCTTATTGTCACCCAAAAGCAGTCCGAAGGCTTCGGACTGTGAGTTTGGAGCCTTCGGACTCCCAGTCCGAGGGCTTCGGACTGCGAGTCCGAGACTGCTTTCGGACTGCGAGTCCGAAACATGGTTAGACTGCGAGTCCAACGCCGTTTGGACTGCGAGTCCGAAGCCGTTCGGACTATGGTCTCTGTCCTGCGGTTTTTCGCGGTGCATATAGCCTGTGCACAAGATTGTTCAGATGATTCCCCCCAGTGGCCCCAAAATCATAACGCAGCCTGTTCAAACTGTAACAGGCCGCGTCATGATTTCAACACTTGTGGGTCGTCGTTGCCAATGGATAGCGATAGCAAGAAAGATTTTGTCTGGCTTCGGGCTTTTGTGGCAGGGCCTATCAATAAGTAGTCGATTCTATCATGTCCCAGTCATATCTGGTAAAGTCGTCGGTCGACATTTTCCAGTTAGGGTCGGGCGTGTACCACCACTGCTTCTCGAAGAAGGCCCGCAGGTTCTTGTCGTTGAAGACGTAGCCGCGTGCGGCATAGGGCAGGTTGCGACGGATGCGCTTTTCCAGGTCGGTCTTTTCCTTGTCGTTCTTTGCCGGCTTGCCATAGAATGCCTGATACAGGCTGTCGTCTACCTGGAAGAACGAGTTGTTGTCGTAGCCTATTCCGCCCGCATCGCCATAGAAATTTCCCGAGAAGACAAACAGCTCGTGCTCTGGCCTGAAGTTGCGGGATTTCCACTCCAATGTGCCGTTGTACATGTAGACTTCGAGCATATCCGACCGATTGAAGTCCTCTTCGACTCTTTCCCGAGGTCTCATCTTCCCTTTGCCGCTGACGAGTTGGAAGGGTGCTGCGAGGAATCCGTCGTTGTAGAGCATGAAGTGCCTGATGCCCTTCGGAGCGGTGATGTGCAGGGTGAAATCGTCAATCTGGTGGTTGGCCCAGCGGGTGGCCGGCGTGAGCAGATAGGGGATAGCATAATTATAGTTGACACTGGCCGACATGCGATAGCGGTAAGAATGCACTACGATGTTCTTCCCCTCTTTGAATCGTGCCTTGAAGTAGTATGCGCAGGAGGCAAAGTCGATGGTGTCAGTGCCGTTGGTGAGGAAGCTTTCGTTCATGTCCCAATAGGTGTTGCCGTCCTCTTCCTGAAAGCCGTCGCCAGGACCGAAGTGCCACTTGCGCATGTTAAGGGGCCTCATGTCGGTGGGCACGCTGTCGCGTTTGGCCACCACGCCAGTGGAATAGGGTGTGGACTTGCCGTTGATGGTGGCGGTAAAGTCATGGATATAGGGATGAACGCCCTTCGGATTCAGTTCGCAGACAGACCCTTCATAGGGCAACATGGCCTCGAAGCCCATGGTAAGGGTCTTGGCGGGGCCTGGATTATAGAACTCGTAGTAGACGTTGACCCTGGCAAACTGGTCGTCGCCAATCTCGATGGTCAGTATCTCTTTCGCCACGGCGATGTCGGTCTCCTCGACGGAAACCAGCTGGTTACCGCTGACGTAGTACACGCCGTCGTTGGCGCTCAAGCCGCCCATCAGCATCATGGCAGCAAAGGTGAGTAAAAGGCGTTTGGTTATCATCGTATGGAAAGGAACTAGGGGTGTTTGACTCATAGCTGTGGGATTACTCTTCAAGGCCGTTAATCAGTTCCCAGTCGAACTTGCTGAAGTCGTCGGTCGACATCTTCCAGTTGGGATCGGGCATGTACCACCACTGGTTGTCGAAGAAATGCTGCAACTTCTTGTCGCGGAAGACGTAGCCACGGGCAGCATAGGGCAGATTGCGGCGGATGCGCTTGACGAGAGCCTGTTCCTCCTCCTCAGAGCAGTCGGGACGGCCGTAGAACAGCTGGCTATCGACGTCCTCCGAGCACCAGAAGGGCGTTGAGCTGTAGTAGGCGCCCACCAGCAGATTACCGGGAAGCCCCTTCGCCGAACGGATGAAGAGCTCGTCGGTGGGGCGGAAGTTGCGGGCTTTCCACTCCACAGCGCCATGACGGAGCGACACCTCGGTGTAGTCGGTCCACACGTTATCGTCCTCGTTCTTGTCGCAATGTCTTGTCTTGCCCACTCCGCTGACCACGCGGAAAGGCGCTGAGCGGAAGATGTGGTCGGGCATGTAGAAATGCTTGATGCCCTTCGGAGCCTTGATGCAGAGGGTGAAGTCGTCAATCTGATGGTTGGCCCAGCGGGTGGCAGGCGTCAGCATGTAAGGGATGGAGAAGTCGTGCATCACGTCGCTCGACATGCGATAGCGGTAAGTGTGCTTCACAATGTTCTTCCCCGGCTGGAACTTGGCCTCGAAGTAGTAGGCATAGGCCACTGTCATTATGGTGTCGTGCCCATTCACCAGATGGCCCTCCACCATGTCCCACTGTTGGGCATAGTCGTTATCGGGAAAATTGAATTCATAGCGCCACTTACGCATGTCGAGCGGCTTCATGTCGCTGTAGCCATTCTCGCCATTCACAGCCACCACACCGGTGGAATAGATCAGCTGGGTGCCGTTGAACAGGGCCTTGAAGTCCTTGATGTAGGGGTGGACGCCCTGCCGGTTGAGCACGCTCTCGCCGCCCTCATAAGGCAGCATGGCCTCGAAGCCCATCGTCACCGTCTTGGCAGAGCCATTGTTAGTAAACTCGTAGTAGACATCTACGTTGGCGTACTCGTCGTCGCCAATCTCGATGGTCAGAATCTCCTTGGTCACGGCGATGTCGGTCTCCTTCACAGGCACCAGTTGGTTGCCGCTCACGTAGTACACGCCATCGTTGGCCCACATGGCTGCCGACAACAGCAACAAGAGGGCAGAAAGCATCAATCTGGAATGATAGTGTTTCATAATGGTATAGTTTTATCAGCGGCGAAGTTACGAAAAAAATGGCAAACTATGCCATCTTTCACATTTTTTTTGTACCTTTGCAAGCAAAAAGCAGATAATATGGGAAACTTAGTAGCCATTGTAGGCCGTCCGAACGTAGGCAAGTCTACATTGTTTAACCGTCTGACCAACAGTCGTCAGGCTATTGTGAGCGACGAGGCTGGTACCACGCGCGACCGCCAGTACGGCAAATGCGATTGGTGCGGAGTGGATTTCTCTGTGGTCGACACAGGCGGATGGGTAGTAAACAGCGACGACATCTTCGAGGAGGAGATACGCAAGCAGGTGGTCATTGCCACCGAGGAGGCCGACCTGGTGCTCTTCCTCTGCGACATCAAGAACGGCGTCACCGACTGGGACATGGACGTGGCACAGATACTGCGCCGCGCCAAACTGCCAGTGCTGGTGGTGGCCAACAAAGCCGACGACGGCAAAGACCTCTACGGGCAGTACGACTTCTACCGCCTAGGGCTGGGCGACCCCTACTGCATCAGCGCCGCCACGGGCAGCGGCACCGGCGACCTGCTGGACAAGGTGGTGGAGATGCTGCCCAAGAAACAGGAGGAAGAGGCCGAAGACGGCATACCGCGATTCGCCGTCGTGGGCAGGCCCAACGTGGGAAAGTCGAGCATCATCAACGCCTTCATCGGCGAAGACCGACACATCGTCACCGACATTGCAGGCACCACGCGCGACAGCATCTATACCCGTTACGACAAATTCGGATTCGATTTCTACCTGGTCGACACGGCCGGCATACGCCGCAAGAACAAGGTGACGGAAGACCTGGAGTTCTACAGCGTCATGCGAAGCATACGCGCCATAGAGAACAGCGACGTGTGCATACTGATGATTGATGCCACACGAGGCATCGAAGCACAGGATCTGAACATCTTCCAGCTCATACAGAAGAACAACAAGAGCCTGGTGGTGGTGGTCAACAAATGGGACCTGGTGGAAGTGAAGACGCAAGCAGCCATCGACACCTTCGAGGGAGCCATACGCGAACGCATGGCCCCCTTCCGCGACTTCCCCATCATCTTCGCATCGGCACTGACGAAGCAACGCATCTTCCGCGTACTGGAGACAGCCAAGCAGGTCTACCTGAACCGTAAGGCACGCATAGGAACCACGAAGCTGAACGAGGTGATGCTCCCTATCATCGAGGCAACACCGCCACCCAGCATCAAGGGCAAGTACATCAAGATAAAATACGTGAGTCAGGTGCCCGACACCCAGATTCCCACCTTCATCTTCTACGCCAACCTGCCGCAGTACGTCAAGGAGCCCTACAAGCGTTTCCTCGAGAACAAGATTCGCGAGAACTGGCAGCTCACCGGCTGTCCCATCAACATTTTCATCCGTCAGAAGTGAGGCACATACTGTATATTCTTATTCTGGCGGCAGCACTGGGCGCCTGCGGAAAGAAAGAGTCGGCTTCGGAACCGGAACTCAAGCCGGAAGAGCTGGCTGCCAAGGCTGCCACAACGGCCTACGATGCCCTGTACCACGGTGACACGCAGAAGTTCCTCGACACCCGGCTTCATGCCGCCGACATGCCACAGGACTTCCGCCTGGCCATGCTCCAATCATTGGCTCAGCACGTGGCACAAGTAAAAAGCGAACGGCAGGGCGTGAATAAGGTCGAGGTGACACGCACAGAAGTCGACCCCTCGCTGGGCATCATCCAGGTGTTCCTCCTGCTCAGCTACGGCAACGGCACACAGGAAGAGATAGTGGTTCCCATGGTGGAGCACAAAGGGCAGTGGTGCTTGAAATAACAAAAAACTCACTATGGAATATGGAAAGAGTACAAGTTTGCCCATACTGCTACAAGGAGGTTGATCCGGAAGACCAATACTGCCGACACTGCGGGAAACCCACAGTAAAACGGGCACCAAAGAAGGAAGTACCGGAACCTGAACAGGGAACGCCAGTGAAAGCTGAACAGCCCCAGGGAACGCAGGCGAAAGCCGATCAACCACTGG
>JAILPA010000083.1 GCA_024690505.1 Prevotella sp. | reverse complement strand
TACCTGGAACTACCAGGAAGGACAACAGGTGCGCGTGGTGTGCTATACCAATGCCCAAAGTGCCCGACTACTTCTTAATGGCAATCAGACTGGTGGCGAGCCGAAACGTGACGAAAAGACCAACATTCTTTATTGGGACATCCCCTACGCTGCCGGCACACTGCGCTGCGAGGCTGACAACGGAGCCGGCTACGAGATCAAGACCAATGGTCAGGTAGACGCCCTGAAGGTGACGACAGACAACGATGGCCACATCTTCATAGAAGCCATCGACAAAGAGGGCAACCGTGTCCGACAGGCCGACAACATGGTAACCCTCTATGTCCAGGGAGCCCGTCTGTTAGGCATGGAGAACGGCAATATCGCCGACACCCAGGTAGCTGGCCGACAGGGGAAGAACAGGTTGCGTCTGCACCAAGGTCGTCTGGTGGCCTACATCCAGCCCATGGCAGGTGAGCCCTTAAGTCTATGGGTATCATCGCCACTGCTGAAGACAGTAGAGAAAAAATTCTAAAAACGAACCCAGCCAAACGCCCCCTGAAAGTTAGCATGCTTTCAGGGGCGCTGGTTTGAAGGGGGGCTCTTTATATCTTTTTTTAAAGTTGTTAATTTTTTTATACAATAACTTTGGAATTTTGAACATTAAATACTATCTTTGCAATCAAATATACAAAAAAATTAACAATCTATGAATCGCCTATTTTTCTCCTGGTCGCTTTTGTTCTTGACGACCATTGCCTCTTGGGCACAGGATTTCACCGTAGAACGTGCTGTGAACATGAGTGAGCTGAACAGCTGGAAGGATAACAGTAAGTTTCAATGGCAGGCCATCGACCATGATGCGATGGACAACCAGGCAGAGATGCAAGCCCTCATTGACCTTTTTCAGAACCCAAGTCCGAAGGATACTGTCGGCTTCTATCAGAACATCTACAATGCTCGCGACAACCAGTACATCGTGCTGCGCATGGATGGCGGACAGGGAAAGCGTGCTTTCTATGCCCGTGTGACCGTCATCACCAGCTACGACGGCCAGGAGACGGGCCGCGACAGCAGGGTCTATGCCACCAACGACTACCTGTACCTCATGCCCCCCCTGTCGCCTCAGCAGATTGAGGTGAAGGTATGGCCACAGGACCAGGGAGAAGAGAAAGCCAAGACATTCCTCTTCAAGAATTACAGCTACGGCAGCAGCTCACTGCGCACAGTCATGCTCGACGCCAGTCGTGTCATCGACGGCGACTACGACCTGCAGCTCATCAGATACGACAGCGAGACCGAGCAGGCCGACACCACATGGATAGAGCATCTGGTGAAAAACAAGCTCTACACCTTCTACCTCACGGGCAAAGGCGGGCTGCGCGAGGCCTACCTCCGGCTGGACGGCTTCAAGCGCATCAAACTGGAGCCACAATACTGGGCCATAGATGCCGTCACCCACGTCAGCGACAACAATGTGATGGTGGAGACGGGCGGACAGATGCCCTTCCGCAAGCACCAGCGCATGGATTCGCCCAACCCCTCGTATCTCGACACCCGACTGTTTGCCCACCACGACACGCTGTGGGTGAACTTGTTCCTCGACAACTTAATATCCACAGATATCGAAGGACTGACCCTGCACGCCGTACGCGCTGATGCCGAAGGTACGCCCTCAGACGAAGGTCTGCTGCAGTGGGGCAAGGATGAAGCATCAGGCCGCCTCTACGTGCTCACTGAAGGCGAGCCTTGCGTCATCGAGACCTATCGTGACGCCTATAAGCCCGTGCTAACCTTCTATCCGGGTTCCTACGACCACCTCACAGGCATCATCTCGAAACAGACGGAGGTCATCGACATTCATTTGGAGAAGCAGACAGAAAGTATTCAGAACGGCAGCATGGTGTCATCGGCTCAGCTGGAAAGCATGTGCCTGACCAACGACAGGCGTGGCAACGCCTATATGGCCACCATGGAGCGCGCTGAGCTGCTGCCCATACCGCTCACCGACTACATCTACTACGACGAGCATGCCTCCCACAAGGACACGATCAAGCTGATCAATGGCAAGGAATATCTGCGCTATGCCCGTCTGTACGTCACGATGGTGTCTGAAAACGGTAACACAGGGGCAATGCCGAAGCTGGTGAAGAGTCAAAACGGCATCGACGAGAGCGCCATCAGGAAAGACGAGCTTGAGGGTGACACGAAGACCATCTATAGCAAATTCTTCGACTACACCTACAGATGCACCACCTTCGACCTGACCGACTATCTGGATATCAACACTGCAGGAAGGCCTGCCGTTGCCCTGGGCGACAAGGTGGTGCGCGACCTGCCCATCCTGAAGAACATCTATCTGGACGTCGACAGGCTGACCATCGATGCCGAGGAAATCGCTAAGGACATGATCAGTCCGAAAGAAAGCGAGAGCCCCGTAATGGCCTTCCTCGAAGACATCTTACCCCCTATGTCGTTCAACTTAAAGTTTCCGCTGGTGAAACCCGTCTATGCAAGAGTAAGTTATGGCATAGACCTCTTCAAGTCGAAGAAGCTGTCGCTGACCTTTGCCCTGGGAATAGGTGCCGTTTGGAACCCCCTCGCTCCGAAGGCCGAGGGCGATGTGTCCTCCTTTGCCCGTCCGAACCCGGGATACCTGGCAACCTTCACCTCGGAAGGCAGTTTGGGTAACTACTCCACGAACACGACGCCACTCTTCAATCACGGAAAGTTGTCCGATGCCAACAGCAAATTCTTCTCGTCGGCACCTGTGGCCACCGCCTGTGCCGAGGTGTTCTATAAGGCATCCATCCCGCTGAGCCTCGACCAGCGGCAATGGAAACAATGGCTGGCCGGCGGCTTCCTCTACGATGAGATGGGTGTAAAGGCCGAGGCAAAGACTGAGCTCTATTTCCGGCTCAGGGGCACCAGCGTGATTGAGTGGGTAGGAAAAGCATCTGGCGGCAGCGTGGGCTCGGCCATCGACAAATTCCTGAGTTTCGCCGACAAGTACCATCTCTCGTTCATCATCAACAAGGCCGTGCTGACACCTCCCATCCAACTGGCCTTCCTGGCCGAACTGAGAGCAAGGGCCGGTGTCAACCGCTTTGTAAATCTGCAAGACGAGTGGGCCAACGTGCTGGAAACGAGTCTGCTTGGTGCCGAGTTCTTGGGCAGAGGACGTATCAACGCCCAACTGGGAATGGGTGTCAACCTGGGCATCGTCAAGGGCGAATGCAGCGTACTGATGGGAGCCGGCGTGGGCTTCTATACCGGAGCTGGCGTACGCCTCGATTTCCGTCGACCCTTCGCCGGCTGTGCCTGGGACCACTATGCTGGTTTCGGCGCCTACTACAAGGCGAAAGCGTTCGGTTGGAAGAAAAGTGCCAATTTCCAGGTCGGCAACCTGACACCACAGGTTGAGCTCCTCTCGCCCAAGACCTATAAGAACCCCTATCATCCCAACTTCGCCTACTACATCAGCGACCTGGAAGACCCCGGCCTGGCGCAAAGCGCACGTCTGTTCAGTCAGCGCCACCGGCTGGCACGTGCGGCTAACACGCTGCCCGGCGACCTGATGGCCGAGGATGTCGACAACATGTCGCCAGTGACCTACCTCAAAGGTGGCGATCGCATTCTCTTCCAGATGCAACGCCCCGACCCCAACAGAGACCTGGTGGGCGAGGCCTCGGCCGACGACCCTATAGCGCTCTCCGACGACGAGCTGGGTGCGGCCACCGACTACCATGCCGCCTCGCTGACCAACAAGGACTTCGTGGTGCTCGAACAGGCCGAAGGGAAAATCAGCGAGAGCGACCTGAACGACTCGCTGCAAGTGGCCGAGACCGTCAACAGGGCCAGCCGCATCTTCAGCATCTACTATACCACCCGTGCCAAGCGTGGATGGAACCGCCCCAAGCCCATCTACAGCTCGACAGAGACCACAAGCTATCGCCCACGCATCGCAGCAGCCAGCGACGGCACTGCAGTGGCCATCTGGCAAGAGGGACTGATGAAGACTGGCAGCTGGATACAGCCTGGCGACACCACCAGCCTGCAAGACCTCATCATGGATGGCTCACTGATGCTCTCACGCTTCGACGGCAACAAGACATGGACGACCCCTGTGAAGCTCATCGACCTCGACGAGAACTGCATGCTCAGCGACTATCAGCTCAGCTACGACGGCTCGAAGATACTCATTGTGGCCCGCAAGCTGACAGGACGACAGAAAGACGCTACCAACCTCTGGCTCGCCGTCGATGCCCAAAACAAGGTGACCACACTACAGGGCAACGCCACCAACGAGGAGCTGACCCTCGAGCGCATCGGCAACAAGAACGTGATGGTATGGCAGGAGCGCAGCGACAGTCTGACCAACGACTACTGCTTCCAACTGCGCAGCTACGATATGGACGGCAATGCCACCAGCGAGCTGAACGCCACCCTGCCGCTGGGATGTAAGGAGAACGTGAAGTTCCGACTGGTGAGCGATGCGGCCAAGCAGACCCTCGACAACGTGGCACTGCTGTGGCACATGAAGCAGACCGTCGACAACGAAGAAGAGCGCGAGCGCATCTATGCCTCACGACTGGTTCCCTACGGCACCAACAACTTCCGCCCCGGTGCCCCCATCACCCTCGTCGATATCGATGCCACACAGGCTTCGCTCAGCAGCTTCGACGGATATATGACCAACGAGAAGATGCAGACCTGCTATGTGGCCACCGATGCTACTGGTGCCACACAACTGAACCAGACGGTGACCTACTTCAACAACGGATTCAAATACACCATCGACTTCGACTCGAACAACAACATGGCCTTCGAGAACAACCAGGACGAAATATCCCTGCGCATCACCATTTATAACATAGGCACGTCAACCATCAACAAGGCCATTCTCTCCGTGAGCAGCACCGACCAGACCTTCCCCCTCGATGTCACTGTGCCGGCTGGCGGCTCCGTACAGGAACGCGTCACCGTTCCCTATATCACGGGTAAGGGCATCAGCACCTCGATGGAGGTGACCTACGACGATGTGCTGGGCACCCAGCAGGCCGCCTATGCCCGCTATCAGACACGCAAGAGCAAACGCCTGTTCAACCAGAGCCGTGGCGTGCGACGTGCCGAGGATGTGGCTGCCGAAGATTCCGTCTTCTACCAGACCACCCCCGGACTCATGCCCTACAGACCGAAGCTGGAGTGCTTCGTGGTGGCACAGAATGTCGACGAGAACGGCAACAACATCGTCACCATCTGCATACGTAACAACTCGAAGCGGCGTCTCGACCACAACTTCTTCCTCATGGCAGGCCTCAAGGACGATCCACACGATTATGCCTTCCATAAAGTGCCGTATACCAACTACAACAATATCCCCTGGCGCGTCATCCACAGTCACGACCGCATAGCCATCGAGGGCAAACGCTATAGCAGCAGCTATTATCTCGACGACTACGGCAGCTATGAGGCCTGCTATTTCACGGTGAAGGTTCCTGAGGTGACAGAGCGCACTGAGCTCTATGCCAGCGCCACCCTCTATTATATGGACGGCGCCGAGATCAAGTATCTCACCTTTGCCGACAGCAAGAGCCTCACCGACTATGGACTGGTCACGCTGGTGCCCACCAGTCAGACAACAGGCACAGAGAAGGTGTATGAGAACGGGGCTGCCAACAGCCGTCTGCACGTCAGCCGCAATGGCAGCAGCCTCGTGGTCAGCGGCGCCCGTCAGCAGCAGTCGCTATGTCTCTATACAGCCGACGGTGTAGCCCTCGCCCGCCAGAAGGCCAGTGCCGACGGCACAGCTACCTTCAACGCCCCAGCGGGCTCTGGCGTCCTCCTTATCTCCGATGGCAAGGAGACCGTGAAGTACCGTTATTAAAAGAAAAAAAGGATACACATCATGAACAGAATTCTGAAGACACTGCTCACCATCATGCTCCTGGCCACCACGGCCACGTCGCAGGCACTGGATATCAATACGAGCGAGAAGAAAGTCTATATCTACACGGCCGACGACCTCTTCGCCCTGCGTGGCATCATCGAGAGCTATGGTTTCTTCAAAGGCTATACCCTCTACCTGATGAACGATATCGACCTGGGAGGCTCGGCCCGAAATTTCTGCAACAACATCATCGGATGGGAAGACAAGCATGAGTTCCAGGGCACCTTCGACGGACAGGGCCACACCATCAGCAATCTCTACATCAAGATTCAGAACAACAACCGTGGACTCTTCGGATGGATCTATAACGCCACCATCCGTAACCTGCGACTGCTGAACCCCTATGTCGAGGCTGGCAGCAGCGAATATGGCCATGTGGGCGCCCTCGTGGGCAAGTCAGAAGGAGGCAGTCTCATCGAGAACTGTGCCGTGATTGGCGGCACTGTTAGACCCTACCTGGGTGCCGACTACGATGAGATAGGCGGCATCTGCGGCGTGATGGAGGACACGGGTCGCATCCTGAACTGCTACTGCACCAGTACGGTGGGTGCCGGCCGCAATGAGGACCGTGTGGGCGGCATCCTGGGCAGTGGACAGAATAACGATAGCGGCAACAAGATATGGATCACCAACTGCTATTTCGCTGGCACCACGAAGGGCGATGGCTCCGTGGGAGCACTCGTGGGCCGACAGGGAAATGTGCGTTTCTCCACCTGCTACTGGCTCGAAACCTCAGGCAGCTGGGCCAATGGTGCCTCCAAGAACAACCCAAGCGGCACCACCAAGTACACTGCTGACGGGCTGAAAACCCCCAACATTTTCGGCTCTGGCGCCAACAACTGGGTATATACTGAAATAGGTCTTCGTTCTTGCCTT
>JAILPA010000020.1 GCA_024690505.1 Prevotella sp. | reverse complement strand
ATTGCCACCTACTGGGGCGTGGCCGTCTTCGGCAAGGAGTCGGGGACAAGTGTGAAAGGCAAGACAAAGACCAGCAAATGTGCCTCCAGGAAGCTTAAGAAACTAATCTCTGAGGCTGCAACCTGTGCCATCAGGTGGGAGCCCAGGATAAAAGCATATTATCAAAAAATGAGGGACAAGGGCAAACATCATGGAGTGGCTATGAACAATGTCAAGAATAAGCTCATACATATCATAACGGCACTGGCGGTCAACAAGACCAAGTACTGTGACACATACGAAGAAGACAGAAAACTCAGAAAAGCAGGATAGGAGATGATTTCAACCGGAAGAAAATTCTTTGCAACGTTAAAGTTGTGTTAAAAAGATGATTTCCCTTGGTTGTTAACATAAAATGCTCTAAATAAGTTGAACAATATGTATGTGCTGTTTTTTGCGTTTGCCATTGGACTCCTTTTTGTGCTCTTGTGCAATCAGAAGAATGGATTCGTGGGCATGTACCGATGCAATTATGGTGGAAACATTTTCTTTTTCTTATTAGGAGGTATTGCTGGCATAGTAATAGTATGGGCCTTGTCTAAGTCGTTAGGACAAGCACCCAAAGCTATTAGAGTTATTTCTCGGGGTACGATTATAATACTTGGATTCCACAAAATACTGATTCATTTGGTGAGGACAACCTTTACTCAGTCCGTTTTTGATATCGCCTTTGCCGTCCTGCTTTTATTGTTGTTTATTCCACTTATCATTGCCTCGGAGAAACATTTCCCCCTCTTGGTAGGGAAATACCGTGTGCAAAATATCTGAAAACTTCCCCCCTTGCATTATGGCGGCAATTCTGTTAAAAAATACTAACTTAAGGAAAAACAAGTCGGACAAATAGTAAATATCAATCCTTTTTATTACCTTTGCAGTCAAAATTTTAAGGAAACAAGACAATTATGACATTCTACAAGAAATTCTATCAGATGCTTGCAGTGGCATCGGTGGCTGTGCTGTTGGGAAGTTGTGGCAGCACGAAGGACGTTCCTTATTTCCAGAACGCTGAAACGGTTGACCTCTCTAAGTCAGCAACACTTTATGATGCCCGTATCATGCCGAAAGACCAAATCACCATCACGGTGAGCACCACTAATGATGAGGCCGCGGCTCCCTTCAACATGACGGTACCAACGCCTCTTTCTGTGGGTCAGAGGAACTCCTATTCTCAGCCTATGCTCCAGACCTATCTCGTTGACAATAATGGGTTCATCAACTTCCCCATCCTTGGCGCACTGAAGGTTGGTGGTATGACCAAGACCGAGTGTGAGAACATGATTCAGGAGAAGATTCGTCCCTATATGGCATCTACTGAGAACCCCATCGTCACGGTGCGCATGACGGGCTATCAGATTTCAGTTATTGGTGAAGTCAACCGTCCTGGTACTTTCACTGTGAGCCGCGAGAAGATTACCGTGCTCGAGGCCTTGGCCCAGGCAGGCGATCTCACCATCTACGGTCAGCGTAAGAACGTGCAGCTGATCCGTGAAGACGCCAACGGTCAGAAGAGCATCCACTTCCTCGACTTGACTGATGCCAATCTCATCAATTCGCCTTATTACTACATGCAGCAGAACGACGTTATCAACGTCACGCCCAACAAGGTGAAGGCACAGAACTCCAGTGTGGGTAGTATGACTACACTCTGGTTCTCGGCAACGTCAATTCTCATTTCGTTGACCTCGCTGCTCTACAACATCTTGAAAAAATAAACGTAATCATAAGCATCGGGCTACAAGACAAGAAGGACATTCAAACGACAGATATTTAGTCCCGGCGTCTTGTAGCCCGTTGCTTTTTTTGTTTTAATTGCTTATGTGCGGAATTGTTGGTTATCTCGGAAACAAGGAGGCATTCCCTATCCTAATCAAGGGACTGCGCCGTTTGGAATATCGTGGCTACGACAGTGCCGGTGTGGCCCTGGTCAACGACAATGGCAACCTGAGTGTTTACAAAGAAAAAGGAAAGGTTGACAACCTGGTGGAATACTGCTCCGACAAGGATTTGTCGGGCACTATCGGTATTGCCCATACCCGATGGGCAACGCATGGTGAGCCCTCCAGCCGCAATGCCCATCCCCACTACTCGGAGTCGAAGAACCTGGCCATTATCCATAATGGCATTATCGAGAACTATGCCGACTTGAAGACTAAGCTTCAGGCCAAGGGTGTGAAGTTCGTCTCGGATACCGATACAGAGGTGCTTGTGCAACTGGTGGAGTATATCAAAGAGCACAAGAAGCTGGATCTCCTGACAGCTGTTCAGGTGGCGCTTTATCAGGTCATCGGTGCCTATGCCATCGCCATCATCGACAAGAACGACCCCGACCAGATCATTGCTGCCCGCAAGCAGAGCCCTCTCGTGGTAGGCATAGGGCAGGACGAGTTCTTCCTGGGTTCCGATGCCAGTCCCATCGTGGAATATACGGACAAGGTGGTTTATCTCGACGATGGCAATATAGCAGTTATCCGCCGCGGACAGAATCTTCACGTCGTCAGTATTCTTGGCGAAGAGAAAGAGCTCACGGTGAAGACCGTCGACATTGACCTGGGCCAGATAGAGAAGGGCGGTTTTCCGCACTTCATGCTGAAGGAGATATTCGAACAGCCCGAGTGTCTTACCAACTGTATGCGAGGCCGCGTGAATGTTGAGGCCGACCATGTGACGCTCTCCGCTCTCATCGATTACCGTCGTGATCTGCTCAGTGCCAAGCGTGTAGTCATTGTGGCCTGTGGTACCTCGTGGCACGCCGGACTTATTGGCAAGCAAATCATTGAGAGCCTTTGCCGCATCCCCGTGGAGGTGGAGTATGCCTCGGAGTTCCGTTACAGGAATCCCGTCGTTGGCAAGGGTGATGTCGTCGTTGCTATTAGCCAGAGCGGTGAGACTGCCGACACACTGGCCGCCGTACAACTGGCCAAGGAGCGCGGTGCCTTCATCTACGGCGTCTGCAATGCCATTGGCTCTTCCATCCCCCGAGCTACAGACACGGGTACCTATATTCACGTGGGCCCAGAGATTGGTGTGGCGTCCACCAAGGCATTCACCGGCCAGGTCACGGTGCTTACCATGATGGCACTGGCCATGGGCGAGGCCAAGGGAACCATCAGTCGCGACGAGTATCTGACGATAGTGCGTGGACTGAGTGAGATTCCTGAGAAGATACGTGAAGTGCTGAAGACCAACGACCGCGTGAAAGACTTGGCGCGGACCTTCACCTACGCCCACAATTTCCTCTATCTGGGTCGCGGCTATTCCTATCCTGTAGCCCTTGAAGGCGCTCTGAAACTCAAGGAGATATCCTATATCCATGCCGAGGGATATCCTGCTGCAGAGATGAAGCACGGCCCCATTGCTCTCATCGACAGCGACATGCCCGTGGTCGTCATCGCCACTCATAACGCCATGTACGAGAAGGTGCTCTCGAATATTCAGGAGATCAAGGCCCGTCAGGGACGTGTCATTGCTCTTGTGTCGAAAGGCGACGATACTATTTCCCGCATTGCCGACGAGGTGATAGAGTTACCCGATGTCCTTGAGTGTCTTGAGCCCCTTGTGGCAACCATTCCCCTTCAGTTGCTGGCCTATCACGTCGCAGTCTGCAAAGGCAAGAATGTTGACCAGCCTCGCAATTTGGCAAAGAGCGTCACCGTGGAATAAGCCAAGAAACACCAGGCCCACCGACGACTGCCCCCATCGTGCTGCTGCCATTGCCCTTTCCTCACTGCGCAGGACAACTGTTGAAAACAGTAACGCGGCCGGCGGTCAGCTAAACATCTCAACTGCTTGGCTGGGCAGTTGGAATGTAAGGAAAATTCAAGTCCCTGGAATGAGCCGAACAGCGGGATTTTTTTAAAAGCACCGCTTTGAGGGTGGAAAAGGACAGCTTTGAGTGTCAAAAAGCGGTACTTTTTCACCCTCAAAGTTGCTTTTCATTTTTCGCAGGAATATCGATGTAAAGAAAAATTGCCATCCGTTCCGGTCATGCATGGTTAGGTTTAGAATAGTAATAATGTTCAATAAGTGCTGACTCGGTTAACGACTGTTTAGTAATTCGTCAAATACCCCGAAACGTAGACTCCATGCATTGTGATAATCCGCTTATTCCCACAAAGTAGGTCTATGATGGAGGGGCGTGTTTAGCGGATAACAAAAATTTCCAATAATTCTTGCTCGTTTCGCCTAAAATGCGTACCTTTGCACGATAAAATAGAATGAATGCTGTGAAGAATGCAGTAAAGCTGATAGCAGGGCCCTGCGTGATTGAGTCGGCAGAGTTGCTCGACGAGGTGGCTCGACAGCTGGTAGAGATAAACTGCCAGCATGGTACAGATATTTTCTTCAAGTCATCGTTCGACAAAGCCAACCGTACCAGCATCCACTCGTTTCGCGGGCCAGGCTTGGAACGCGGTCTACAGATGCTGGCCGATGTCAAGAGCCGCTATGGACTGCGCCTCCTTACCGATATCCACGAGGCATGGCAGGCCGAGCCGGTGGGGCAGGTGGTGGACGTGATTCAGATTCCTGCCTTCCTTTGCCGACAGACCGATTTGCTTACTGCTGCTGCCCGTACGGGCAAGACTGTGAACGTGAAGAAAGCCCAGTTCTTGAACGGGCGCGACATGCGTTATCCCGTGGAGAAAGCTCTCGATGCCGGCGCTAAAGAGGTCTGGCTTACAGAGCGCGGCAACATGATGGGCTACGGCACATTGGTGGTCGATTTCCGCAACATCAGTGACATGTTGGAAATTGTACCTACTGTTATTATGGACTGCACCCACTCGGTGCAGCGTCCTGATGCCCAAGGTGGCAAGACCGGCGGCGACCGTCGATTCGTACCTGCAATGGCATTGGCTGCTAAGGCATTTGGTGCCACGGGCTTTTTCTTTGAAGTACATCCCAGACCCGACGAGGGATTGAGCGATGCGGCCAACATGCTGCCCCTCAGCCAGTTGGAAGGTCTGGTAAAGAAATTGATAACTGAAGATTGAAAAAGGTGACAGTCAAGGAATATGGCATACAGGCCCTGAGGGACGAGGCACAAGCAGTGCTGGATCTCATACCAAAGATGGACGACCAGTTTGAACAGGCCGTCAGCCTGATGCTTCATTGCAAGGGCAAAGTGATTGTTACCGGTGTTGGAAAGAGCGGGCATGTGGGGGCGAAGATTGCTGCCACGCTGGCATCTACGGGCACCCCATCTTTTTTCGTCAATCCCCTTGATGTCTATCATGGTGACCTGGGCGTGATGACCCCCGACGATGTGGTAATAGCCATCTCGAACTCAGGGCAAACCGACGAGCTGCTGCGTTTCATCCCCATGGTTCTGCATACCAACATCCCTATTATTGCCATGACAGGCAACGAGCAGTCGCTACTGGCCAAATACGCCACCTGTCATCTGAATATCAGCGTGGAGCGCGAGGCCTGTCCGCTGAACCTGGCACCCACCAGTTCAACCACAGCGACGCTGGCCATGGGCGATGCCTTGGCTATTGCCCTGATGCAGGAGCGGCGTTTCCAGCCACAGGACTTCGCACATCTGCATCCTGGTGGCGAGCTTGGCAAACGCTTGCTGATGACTGCGGCCGACGTGATGCGCTCGAACGATATGCCCACACTGACACCACAGATGCATCTGGGACAGGCCATCATGCTGGTGAGCGAAGGCAAGTTGGGGCTGGGCGTAGCCTTGGACGAACAAGGGCACATCACCGGCTTGATAACCGACGGTGACATCCGCCGGGCCATTGAACGTTGGCAGGCACAATTCTTCGACCACACGGTGAGCGACATTATGACCCGCCAGCCCAAGTGCGTGAGCAAGCATACAAAGATAACCGAGATACAACATATCATGCAGACCCACAAGATACACTCGGTTCTGGTGACCGATGATGACCGTCATCTGCTGGGAGTGGTTGACCACTACTCGTGCATGTTGTAAGATAATGTAAAAGAGGGACGACTGCAAGAATGCGGAAGAGCCTGATAAATAAAAGAATTATGAAAAGACTGAGGCATATACTAATAATTGTGATGTTGCTGACCACCGTTGTCACTTCAGCACAGAATCTGTTCAAGACATTGAACGCCCGCAACGGGTTGACGTCGAGCCAGATTAACTGTATATTGAAAGACTCGAAGGGATTTATGTGGTTTGGAACACCAGCAGGACTTTACCGCTACGATGGCTATGTGTTCAAGCATTTCCAGAGTGATTCCCAGGATGGCTCGTCGTTGCCCGATAGCTATATTGAAAGCATTCAGGAGACACTCGACAAGAACCTCTGGGTAAAGACGGCAGCGGGATATTGCATCTATCACCCTCAGAGCGAGACCTTCGACCGCGACATGCGTCAGGAATTTTCAAAGCTGGGCGTGAAGAACCTGCCCGAGATAATCTATGTTGACCACCTGAACAACTTGTGGGGATACATACCGAGCAAGGGCGTGGTGTGCTACAACATGGAGCAGCAGCTGGTATATGAGTTTGGTTATTCCGACGACTATCATGGCATTCCCCAAGGCACGGTATGCTCTATCGGTGAGTGCAAGGAGGGCGCCCTTATTGTGTATGATGACGGTAAGATTGTGTGTTGTGACGTGATGCACCAGCAGCAGACGTTATGGGTGAATCAGGACATTGCCCGTAGAAACCTGCGCCGCACTAAGTCGCTGCGTGTCTTCGCCGACCAGCGTGACAACATCTGGCTTTATGGTCAGGGCACGCTCTTCCTCTACAACCGCAGCGCCCGTACATGGGATACCACTATTGGCGAACAGCTCGGACTGACGGGTATCAGCGTCGACTTTGCCGTTGAAGCCATGGCAGGCGACCGTAGTGGCAACATTTGGATTGCAACCAGCCGTAGCGGACTGATTCGCTCCAATGTGAACACACACGTCATGGAGCCTTTCCCCATCAATACCATGCGACAGCTGCAGGCCGGCACTAACGTAGCCGTCAAGACGGTTTATGTCGACAATACTGACCTGCTCTGGGTGGGAACGTCGAAGGGCGGCGTTGCCTATTTGGGTGAGAATATCTATAAGTTTGAAGGCAAGCCAATAGGTGATATCACTGCCGTCCTGGAGGGTGATAGCGGGCGTGTGTGGTATGGCACTGGCGACAACGGATTGGTAGGGTACGAAGGCCAGCTGGCCAGCCTGAAGGTTACGGCCTTGGCACGCACGGATGACGGAAGCCTGTGGGTGGGCTCGAAACAGAACGGACTGACTCGAATCAAAGGCGGCGAAGTCCAGATTTACTCCGCTTATAACAGAAATGACCAACAGAGATTGTTGAACGACCATATCAATGCCCTGTGCACCGACCAGACGGGCAACCTGTGGATTGCCACTGACGGTGGCCTGCAGGCATACAATCCCCGTATGAATCAGTTCTCGAACTACACCAGGGAGAACGGTAAGATGCGTACAAACAACATCACCGCCATCCACTTCGCCTCTGGAAACAGAATGCTTATAGGCACCAGCGAGGGCTTGGCTATCCTCAACATCTCTGATTCAAAGATAACCAACTACACGGGCAACTCCACTAACTTGGAGAAGTTCACCAACAACTATGTTACCCAGATTTTTGAAGACACGCGTGGCCTGTTATGGATCGGAACTCGTGAAGGTGTGAACATCTTTAACCTCACTACGGATAATCTGGACTTCCTGACCGAGAAGCAGGGCCTGTGCAATAACAACGTCTGCGGCATCACGGAAGACAAGAACAAGAACGTGTGGATTACCACCAGCAATGGCGTCAGCCGAGTCGTTATCCAGAGAGGACAAGAAGAGGGTACCTATAACTTTGGCCTCTATAACTATACCCAGGAGGACGGTCTGCTGAGCGACGAACTGAACTTGGGAGCGCTCATCACTAAGAAAGACGGAAATGTCATTATGGGTGGACTGAATGGCGTGAACCGTGTCCGTCCGCGCTCTGCCGACGAACGCGAAGCCTTGCCATTGGTCATTCTGACACAGTTGTTCATTGGCGAAGAGGAGATACTGACGGGCCATGAGTACGAAGGTACTGTGCCACTGCCCCAGGCTCTCAACGAAAGCCAGTCCATCAGGTTGAAGAGCCACCAGAATACGTTTACTATCAAGTTCGCTGCAGGAAGTTACAACCAGAGCGAACGTCTGCAGTTCATGTACTGGATGGAAGGACTTGAGAGCGGATGGCAGAATGGCGATGCCATGAAGCATGGTGTCACCTTCACTGACCTCTCCAGCGGTAAGTATAAGCTTCACGTAAAAGCTATCAGTGCCGAGGGAGCCGTCAGCAATCAGGAGCGCATCATCGAAATTATCGTTGAACGGCCATGGTATCTCCAGTGGTGGATGCTGGTCGTTTACGCCCTGATTATCATTGGCGGCATCTTTGCCTGGAAACATGGTTACGACATGGTACGGGCCTTGTGGAAGAGAAAGAAAGCCGTGGTGGGCGAACTGGTACGACAGCGAGAAGAAATAAAGGCAGCCAGCGATGAGCTGCGCCAGCCCATGTCGCGCATGACTTCCATCATTATGAACATCTCGGAACAGGAGAACACACCCGAGGGACGCGAACAGCTGAACGCCCTCCATGCCCAGATGTTGCAGGTCATTACCCGAGTGAGCGACATGCAGGCCGCGCTGGAACACCCCGAGGAGAAGGCCAAGGAACTGGTGAACAAGAATTTCAACATGAGCGGACAGGGCGAGATGCTGCTTGTCAGTGGCGACGAAGATGGCGACTCCGAGTTGACGTCCATCATCCGTCCCAATCAAGACTCGCCCACTGCCAAGTTCAGGGTGGTCTTTATCGACAGTAACAACGACTTTGTCAAGTTTGTCAGTACACGCCTGAAGAGTGTCTACGACTTCCACCCCTACAATAACATTCGTAAGGCAGCCCACGATATTGAGGCCATGATTCCCGACCTCGTCATTTGCAAGCAGGACATGGATGATATGACTGGAAGTGAGCTGTGCAATAACATCAAGACCCATCCCACGCTGAACAAGATTAAGTTCGTGCTGATGACCGACACCAAGCTCACCACCAAGGATATGCTCAACCAGAATATCACAATGGGTGCCGACGACTACCTCAACAAGCCGTTCAACCTATATGAGGCCATCATGCGCTTCAACAAGCTACTGGGCATAGAGTCTGTGCCGATGAACAGCCATCTCATTGAAGGTGCCGAGACACGTATGCTGGAAGGCCGCAATTCCAGCATGACCACGGCTACCGAGACACAGACGGACACGCCAGTGCTAACGGGGAAGGTGACAGAGGACGAGCAGATTCGTGCCGTTACCGTGAAGTCTATCAGAACTCAGCAGACAGAGAAGACCGATGAGCAGAATATAGTGGACGACAGCGAGCTGCGTCGTGACGACACCCAAAGCATGATTGACGTCATGGACAGCCAGCTGCTCAGCAGTGTTGAGCAATACGTACAGCAAAACATGAGCCGTGGCCAAATCAACCTCGACGAGATGGCCCAGGCTATGGGCATGTCGATGAAACCCTTCTTCCAGAAAATCAACGAGATAACGGGAAAGACGCCTGCCGAGATTGTCCGTGACATACGTCTGAAGCACGCCTGCATCCTCCTGCAGCGCACGAACATCAACATGAGCGAGCTGGCCAGCAACATCGGGTTTGCCACAGGCGAACACTTCATCAACCTGTTCAAGGAGCGCTTTGGCATGTCACCCACGGAATACAGGCAGAAGTATCGTTGACAGGATTCCACTATGAAGAGACTGATTCGTTTATGCTTTGGCCTGGTTGCCCTGACGAGCATCTCTGCCTGTGGCACCACGTGGCAGATGCCGTCAGGACAGGAACCCTCCGATTCGCTCATCTATCACCAGCTGAAAGACTACGGCATCCGCTTCACTCACGACAACAGCGTGACCCTGCTCTTTTCCGGACAAGAGAAGTTCGATGACATGTTTCAGGCCATCCGCCAGGCCCGTCACAGCATTCACCTCGAATACTTCAACTTTCGCAACGACTCCATTGCCTCGCTCCTTTTTGACATTCTTCGCCAGAAACGACGCGAGGGCGTAGAGGTGCGAGCCATGTTCGATGGTTTCGGCAACGACTCCAACAATCAGCCGCTGCTGAAGAAACATGTCGACGACCTGCGCCGCGACAGTATCGACATCTGGGAGTTCGACCCCATCCGCTTCCCGTGGGTCAACCATATCTGGCCTCGCGACCACCGCAAGATTGTCGTCATCGACGGCCACGTGGCCTATACTGGCGGCATGAACGTGGCCGACTATTACATCAAGGGCACCGAGCAGGTAGGTGCCTGGCGCGATATCCACTGCCGCGTAGAGGGTGGGGCAGTGAACGAGCTGCAGCTCATCTTTGCCAACATCTGGCAGAAGACCACTGGCGAGAGTATCCTCCTCCCCCAGTATTTTCAGGCAGGAACACCCGTCCACATGCAAGGCCTGAAGCCCGACACCACCTCCACCGCCCATCGCAAGCTGCTGGGCATCGTCAACCGTGAGCCTGGCACTAAGCTCACCGCCGACGGACAGCTGCTAGGGCGCCGCGATGCCATGCGCCAGCTTTATGTCAACGCCATCAACGATGCACGCGACTCCATCCGCATCATCAATCCCTATTTTACCCTTCTGCCCTGCGTCAACCGGGCCCTGAAGCAAGCCATCAAGCGAGGCGTGAAGGTAGAGCTGATGATTTCCGCCAAGAGCGACATTCCCCTCACGCCCGACTGCGCCTTCTATCACATGCACAAGATGATGAAGCGCGGAGCCCACGTGTGGCTCTACCAGCCCGGCTTCCACCACTCCAAGATAATGATGGTCGATGGCCGCTTCTGCACCGTCGGCAGCACCAACCTTGACTCGCGCAGCCTCCGTTTCGACTATGAAGAGAATGCCATCATCATTGACCCTGAGACCACCCACGAGCTCGACCAGATGTTCGACCGCGACAAGCAGGAGAGTGTCTATCTCACCCCCGAGACATGGCGAGCCTTCCGCACCCCCTGGCAGCGCTTCCGTGGCTGGTTCGCCCACCTTCTGCAGCCCTTCCTCTAATCACTCCTCCATGCGCTACTTCATCACCCTCAGCTACGATGGCACACGCTTCCACGGATGGCAGGTTCAGCCCAACGGCACCACCGTGCAGGAAGAGCTGCAACACGCCCTGTCGCTCCTTCTTCGCTGCGATATACAGGTGACAGGCGCCGGACGCACCGATGCCGGCGTACATGCCAGCAAGATGGTGGCCCACTTCGATAGTCCCGAAGCCGTCGACCCCCGCCAGCTCACCTACAAGCTCAACCGTCTGCTGCCACAGGACATTGCTATACAGCACATTGAGCCCGTTGCCGACGATGCCCATGCACGCTTCTCCGCCACCAGCCGCACCTATTACTATTATATACACACCAGTAAGGCCCCCTTCCTGCGCCATTACTCCTGCCACTATCATCAACCCCTCGACTTTGCCGCCATGAACCAGGCCGCAGCCCTGCTCCTGCACTACGACGACTTTGGCGCCTTCTGCAAGAGCCACGCCGACGTGAAGACCACCCTCTGCCATGTCACCAAGGCCCAGTGGACTCAGCTCACCCCCGACAGCTGGCGCTTCGAGATCACCGCCAACCGTTTCCTTCGCAATATGGTTCGCGCCATCGTCGGCACCCTCGTCGATGTCGGCCGCCATCGCCTCACCATCGACCAGTTCCAGCACGTCATCGAAGGCAAGCGTCGCACCGATGCCGGCGAGTCCATGCCCGCCAATGCCCTCTTCCTCACCGACATCACCTATCCCCCATGTGGCTCATTCTAGCATTCCTCTCCGCTGCCTTCCTTGGCATCTACGACTCTCTGAAGAAGAAAGCGCTGCGCGACAATGCCGTCGTTCCCGTTCTCTTCCTCAACACCCTCTTCTCCTCCCTTCTCTTCGTTCCCCTCATCATCGCCAGCGCCACCAGCACCGCCCTTGACGGCACCATTCTCCACGTTGCCGATGGTGACTGGCAGGCCCACAGATACATCCTCCTCAAGTCGCTCATCGTACTCAGCAGCTGGCTGCTTGGTTATTTCGGCATGAAGCATCTGCCACTGACCATCGTAGGCCCCATCAATGCCACCCGCCCCGTCATGGTGCTCGTAGGCGCCTTGCTCGTCTTTGGCGAGCGCCTCAACCTGTGGCAGTGGGCCGGTGTGCTCCTCGCCGTTGCCTCCTTCCTCCTGCTCAGTCGTAGTGGCAAGAAAGAAGGCATCGACTTCAAGCACGATCGCTGGATTTACATGATTGTCGGAGCCGCCGCCCTTGGCGCTGTCAGCGGTCTCTACGACAAATACCTCATGGCCCCCGTCAGCGAGGGCGGCGTCGGCCTCGACCGCATGATGGTGCAGTCGTGGTACACCCTCTACCAGAGCCTCCTCATGCTCCTCATGCTTCTGTTGCTATGGTGGCCCCACCATCGCCGCTCCACCCCCTTCCATTGGGACTTGGCCATCGTCGGCATCAGCCTGTTCCTCTCCACGGCCGATTTCCTTTATTTCTACTCCCTATCCCTTCCCACCGCCATGATCAGCATTGTGTCGATGATACGCCGTGGCTCAGTCATCGTCAGTTTCATCTGCGGCGCCATGTTCTTCCACGAAAAGAACCTCAAGGCCAAGGCTCTCGACCTTGCCCTCGTCCTCGCAGGAATGCTGTTCCTCTATATTGGTAGTAAATAAGCTGTGCCCGAATCCTGACAAAAAGTCCACATAAAGAAATCGCCCAAACGGTGATTCCCTCAGATTATTTTTATACCTTTGCCATGTCATTGATGAACTTCTGCCGCTTCTAATTGCAGCACAAAGCAAAGCGGAATTTCTGATATGGCCAAAACCTAAGCCACTCGGCTTTCCGCTTTGTCGCTGGATAACCTTTTGTTGCTCAGGAATATATAAAAAACAATTAAACTAATGTCCTGCAGAATTTTGGCTATATCTGTATGATGAAAAACTTTCTTTTACACATGGTGGCGGTCGCATTCGTGCTTGCAATCTTCAGTTGTGGATAAACGTCAAAGAGCTCCATGGACGAGACTACACAGCAAGAGTTGATCGAGGCTAAGAAGCTCATCAAGAACAAGGTGCTGCGCAAGGCTTAGGAAGAGGGTAGCTCCCCATCTTGCTTGTTGCCTCTGCCCATTATCACTGACAACGGGCAATTGCTAATACCGAGGGTGTGTCAAAATGACATTTGCATCTTGACACGCCCACTGGAGCGTATACCTTTCAAGATTGTAGTGGGTTGTGATTTTTCTTTACATAGATATTTTCGCAAAACGAGAAGGATAGCTTTGAGGGTCGAAAAGTACCGCTTTTTCACCCTCAAAGCTGTCCTTTTCTGTTCTCAAAGCTGTCCTTTTCCAAAAAGCCCGTTTTACATCTCTTTTTGTGAATTAGAATTTTCTTTACATTCTTTCGCTTCCATCAGGCAGTTGCGATGTCCAGTGGAAGAACCATTCTTGTTATTAGAAAATGGCAGCAATGCGGCGAATATGTTTGAGCTTCTCCATAAACGAGTCATCGCGCTCTGCCATCAGCATGTCGTATTAGTTTTGCATGGCCTGCAGGGGGGCGACATCTACACCGAGGGCAACCTCCATCATCAGGGCCAGTTCAGGACTGAGTGACCGCTTGCCGTTCAGCATCTCGTTGAAGGCGGAGTAAAAAAGACAATCTCCCTTGGCCAGTCCGTGTTGTGAAATGCCACGGTATTCCAGTCCGTCCTTCAGCACCTCGCTGGGATGGGGGGCATAAAGGGGTCTTCCGTTTGTTGCCATGAATTATTGTTGCTTTTTCTTTGTCGTTTGGGGAAAAAGCATTATCTTTGCAGGCGATAAATACTAACTAAACCAGTAACGACGATGATTGATTACTTTGCAGCACACATGTGGCAGGCTTGGGCCATTGCCGCAGCGTTGTGCCTGACGCTGGAACTGACGTCGGGCGATTTCTTCTTCTGTTGTTTTGCCATCGGTGCCGCAGGCGCCGCCGTGGTGGCTCCCTTTACGGGCGTGTGGGTGCAGCTGGCAGTGTTTGCCGTGGTCAGCGTGGCCAGCTTGTTCTGGGTGAGGCCGTTGGCGTTGCGCTATCTGCACAGGGGTGGCGATAGCCGCAAGAGCAATGCCGATGCTTTGACGGGACGATGCGGAAGGGTGAGCGAGGACATCCTGGCCGATGGCTACGGACGCGTGGCCATTGACGGCGACGACTGGAAAGCGAAATCTGCTGACGGACAGGCCATAGGCAAGGGCGAGCAGGTAAGGGTGGTGGCGCTGGAAAGCACCATCGTGACGGTTGTGAGAAAATGAAGACATCTAAAGACACGAAAAAGACGAAAAATTAGTACTTTTAGTGTTTTTCCATGTAGAAAACAAAGATAAATGAATGACTAATAACTTATAATTATAGTATTATGGAAACTGTAACTTATGTACTGATAGCCGTGGCCATATTGGCTATTGTGCTGGTGAAAAAGACTCTTGTCATTATCCCCCAGTCGGAAACGAAAATCATTGAGCGCCTGGGACGTTACTATGCCACGCTGAAGCCGGGCATCAATATCATCATCCCCTTCGTAGACCAGCCAAAGAACATCGTGGTGCTACACAACGGTCGCTATGTCTACTCGAACAACATCGACCTTCGCGAACAGGTATATGACTTCCCGAAGCAGAACGTGATCACGAAGGACAATGTGCAGACGGAAATCAACGCCTTGCTGTACTTCCAAATTATGGATCCCTTCAAGGCTACCTACGAGATCAACAACCTGCCCAACGCCATAGAGAAGCTGACGCAGACGACGCTGCGTAACATCATCGGCGAGCTGGAGCTGGACGAGACGCTGACCAGCCGCGACACCATCAACACGAAGCTGCGGGCGGTGCTCGACGATGCCACGGACAAGTGGGGCGTGAAGGTGAACCGCGTGGAGCTGCAGGACATCACGCCGCCCGCCACTGTGCTCAACGCCATGGAGAAGCAGATGCAGGCCGAGCGTAACAAGCGTGCGCAGATTCTGACATCGGAGGGTGAGAAGGCTGCTGAGATTCTGGCATCGGAGGGTGAGAAGACCGCGATGATCAATAGGGCCGAGGCATCGAAACAGCAGCAGATTCTGCAGGCTGAGGGTGAGGCGCAGGCTCGTATCCGAAAGGCGGAGGCCGAGGCCAAGGCCATTGAGCTGATTACCCAGGCAGTGGGGAAGAGCACGAACCCCGCCAACTATCTGCTGGCACAGAAGTATATACAGATGCTGGAGGAGCTGGCCCAGGGCGACAAGACGAAGACGGTCTATCTGCCCTACGAGGCTACTAACCTCATGGGTAGTATCGGCGGCATCAAGGACCTGTTCAATGAGAAATGAGTAGTTCCTCATTCCTCACTTTCCGCTTTTCACTATTCACTTGATTAACTCCACTTGTTTTTACACTAACTACATGCTGAAAGAATGAAAAAGACTGTTGTTACTATGCTCATGCTGGTTTTGGCCACGACGTGGGCACATGCTTCCAACCCTTACAAGAGGTACACCGAGGCCTTGCCGTTCGACATGCCCGAGGTGAAGGCTCCTAAGATTCCTCATCGTCAGTTGCTACTCTCCGACTTCGGTGCCGACCCCACGGGTCAGCGCCTCTGCACCGAAGCCTTTGCCCGTGCCATCGACGAGCTGTCGCAACGGGGCGGCGGACGATTGGTGGTGTCTCAGGGTGTGTGGCATACAGGCCCCATCGTGCTGAAGTCGAACATCGACCTACATCTGGAGTGCGGCGCCGTGATTCAGTTTGCTGCCGATGAGAACCTCTATCCCCTCGTCAGTACATCGTTCGAGGGGCTCGAAACCCGTCGCTGTCAGTCGCCTATCAGTGCCGTTGGTGCCACCAACATTGCCATTACCGGTCAGGGCGTCATCGACGGCAACGGCCAGTATTGGCGCCCGGTGAAGAAGTCAAAGGTGACCGATGCCCATTGGAAGAGTCTGCTTGCCATCCCCGGCAGCCAGGAGATGAAGAAGGGCTACTGGGTGCCCTCGGAGGGTTATGCTAAGGGCGAGCAGGGGGCGAACATGAACATCCCCAAGGCACAGACGGAAGAGGAGTGGAAAGCTGTGAAGCGTTTCCTCCGGCCCGTCATGATCAGTCTGGTTGACTGTAAGAACGTCCTGCTGCAGGGCGTTATCTTCCAGAACTCGCCTGCCTGGAACCTCCACCCCCTGATGTGCGAGAACATCATCATCGACAATGTGCTGGTGCGCAATCCCTCCTATGCCCAGAATGGCGACGCACTCGACCTGGAGTCGTGCCGCAACGCTCTTATCCTTAACTCGCGGTTCGATGCCGGCGACGATGGCATTTGCATCAAGAGCGGAAAGGATGCCGACGGCAGGCGCCGCGGACGTCCCTGCGAGAACGTCGTCGTCGATGGCTGCACCGTCTTTGCCGGTCATGGCGGCTTCGTCGTGGGAAGCGAGATGAGCGGCGGCGTGAAGAACATATCGGTGAAGCACTGCCAGTTCGTGGGAACCGACGTGGGACTGCGCTTCAAGTCGACACGGGGCAGGGGAGGCATCGTGGAAAACATCTTCATCGACGGCATCTCCATGTCCGACATCGCTACCTATGCCCTCACGTTCAATATGTATTACGGCGGCAAGTCGGTGGCAGAGGTGCTGGCTGATGGCAACGGACAGCAGCAGGTCGACATGCAGCCCGTGACCGAGGAGACTCCCATCTTCCGCAATATCGACATCCGCAACATCGTCTGCCGACGTGCCGGCTTTGCCATGGAGTTCAACGGACTGCCCGAGATGCCTATCGACGGCATCCACCTCGAGAACGTCTACATCTCAGCCCAGCACGACGCTACTTTCCAGTACAGCAAGAACATCACCAAGGAGAACGTCAACATCACCCTCATACCATAAGAGCCATGACACTGAAACTATCATCGCTTTCACTCCTCGTGGCGCTGCTCTGTGCTGCCCCCTCGCAGGCTCGTCAGCGCGATGTGGTGAACCTCAACTTCGGCTGGCACTTCCATGCCGGCGACGTGGCCGATGCAGCAGCTACCGAGCTCGACGATGCCGGATGGCGCACCGTCACCGTGCCCCACGATTTCCAGATAGAACAGCCGTGGGTGGCACCTGCTGCTGACGAGAAGGCCGACAACACCGACGTGGCAGCCAACATCAAGAGCCGCCTCAGTAGCCGCGGATTCAAGGAGATGGGCAAGGGCTGGTACCGCCTCCACTTTACACCGGCCGACTCGCTGCGCAACCGGCGTCTGCTGCTACAGTTCGACGGCATCATGTACACCGGCGACGTCTACCTCAACGGCCAGCATATCGGAGGCACCGACTATGGCTATGTGGGGTTTGAAATCGACGTCACCGACCGTCTGCGCTTTGCTCACGACAATGTCATTGCCGTCATGGCCGACACCCGTGAGCCTGGCAACTCGCGGTGGTACACCGGCGGCGGGCTCATCCGCAGTGTGCGCATCGTAGCCACCTCGAAAGACCTCTACTTCGGTCGCCATCCCCTCTATGTCACCACCCGCGACAACCGCTACGTCACCGTCAGCGGCGAGTTCACCAACCGCACACGACAGGAGGCCCGTACCAACGTCAAGATCTATGCCCCCGACGGTCAACTCGTCTACGAAGGGGGGAGCAGCATCCCCCGTCATCGCATGGCACGCACCGTGGAGGTGCCCCTTGCCAACGAGATCCTGATTGACAATGCTCAACTCTGGGACATTGACACCCCACGCCTATACACCGCCGTGGCACAGCTCCTCAGCCCCGACGGTACTGTGGCCGATGAGGTCAGCACCACCTTCGGCATACGCACCGTGGAGATAGGCCCACAGTATGGTCTGAAACTCAACGGCCATAAGGTGCTGCTCAAGGGCTATGCCAACCACCACTCGCTGGGAGCCCTTGGCGCCGCCGCCTACCCCCGTGCCATCGAGAAGCGCATCAAGCTGATGAAGCAGTTCGGCATCAACCACATACGCACCAGCCACAACCCCTACAGCCGTGAGTTCATCGAGCTCTGCGACCAGAACGGCATCCTCGTGGTTGACGAACTCTACGACAAGTGGACACGTCAGCACACCGGAGGCCGCGCACCATTTGAGACACTATGGCAGAAGGACATACCCGAGTGGGTGAAGCGCGACCGCAACTCACCCTCCGTGGTGATGTGGAGCCTGGGCAACGAGCTGCAGCAAGACCCCAACATGCCCTTCAATGACTTCGGCGTGACGATGTACCGGCTCATGCGCCCACTCGTGGCACGCTACGACTCCTCACGACTCGTCACCGTGGCCATGCACCCACGCTACCGTAACTGGGAGACCGACTCGCTGCCCTGCGACCTCGCCATGATTACCGACGTGCAGGCCTACAACTATCGTTACATGTACTTCCCCGGCGACGGCCGCCGCTTCCCTTGGATGACCTTCTACCAGAGCGAGGCCAGCGTGGCTGCCATGGGTCAGAACTACTTCGAGATGAACCTCGACCGCACCATCGGATTGGCCTACTGGGGGGCCATCGACTATCTGGGCGAGAGTCAGGGATGGCCAGCAAAGGGCTGGAGCCAGGGCGTCTTCACCATCGATCTCGAGCCCAAGCCCAAGGCCTACTACATGAAGAGCTTCTTCCTGCCCGACGAGCCCGTGGTGCACATCGCCGTCATCGACAAGAAAGGTGACCAGATGTGGAACGGCGTGCAGACCGGTAACGACGGCATGAGCGATCACTGGAACCGCGCCAGCCAGTCCACCATGCAGCTCATCACCTACACCAATGCCGACGAGGTGGAGCTGCTGCTCAACGGCAAGAGTCTGGGCACCAAGCGCAATGCAGTTGACGACCCGAAGCTGCGCAACCAGATACGCTGGAACAACATCGCCTACCAGCCCGGCACACTCCAGGCCATAGCACGCAAAGAAGGTAGGGTGGTGGCCCGACACACCATTGAGACCACCGACGCCACCCCTAGCCGTCTCGTCGCCGAGGCCGACAACACCAGCTGGACAGCCGATGGCCAGGACCTGCAGCACGTCCGCATCGTGGCTGCCGACAAGAAAGGCCGTCGTGTGCAGACCACCGATGCCCCCGTCACCTTCACCGTGGACGGCCCGGCCGAGATTATCGGAGTCATCAATGGTGACATCAACTCCGATGAGATGACCGCCAATACCAACACCCGCCGCCTCTACAACGGCACCTGCACCGTCATTCTACGCTCCACACATCAGCCCGGCGCCGTCACCCTCGTCGCCACCGCCCCTGGCATGAAGAGCGTAAAAATGAAGATGAAAACCAGCACCCCCTGACACTCAATCACAATGCCATTTGTGAGATTCGAGCGATTCGTGTTCAAAAAACCATAAAGCCATTCGTGAGATTCGAGCGATTCGTGTTCCTTTTATTACTCAGTTGTTAAACACGAATCGCACGATTCTCACGAATAGATTTATCCCATATTGGTCATTAGTCCCATTATGTTGTCTTTGTTCTTGCGTCCCTTCGGTGGCAAGCAAGCAGAGCTAAAGCTGTACTTGTAACCTTCCAGACAACTATATTTGGGTTTTCTGAAGACAACTTGAACAACAAAGGGCAACTTTACTGCCTTACTATCTTCCTTCCTCCTTCGATGACTATCCCCTTGTGGTTTTTGCCCATGCGCTGGCCTGAGAGATTGTAGGTGGTGGTGGCAGTGGTGGTGGCTTTGCCGACGGTGTCTACACCTGTGGGTTCAAGGGGTGAAAGGGCTATAAAAAAGAGGTAGGACTCGCCCGAGGTGCGAACGATGGTATAGGTGCCTGCAGTGGGCAGCGTCTGGGTGATGATGTTCGTCTCGGGAATGGTGAGCTCTCCGATGTTGGTGATGCTGATGCGCTTGTTGGCGGATGCGGCAAAATAGAGTGTCATAGACATGGGCTCGGTGATGGTGAAGCTGACGCTCGACGACGATCCCATCTTCAGACAGGTGTTGTAGGTGGTGCCTCCCACGGTGACGGTACCCTTGCTGTTGCTGGTCTGGCCAGTGAAGGTAAAGCCGGAGTTGGCATCATTGATGAGGTCGACGATATAGCCGCCCTGGGTTACCGTTGTGGGTGTGGGGTCTGGATTGGGATTGTCGGGTGTGTTGCCGCCGCCGCTCTCTGTTTGGCCCTGTATCTTCAGGAGCGATGACTGATAGCTGGTGATGGCGGCCTTCAGTTCGGTATTGATGTCGTGGTTGCGGTCGTCGGTGGCGTTGTTAAACGTCCAGTGCAGGTCGCCGCCGTCGGTGCGGCCGGAAAGTGTGGTGACGATGTTGGCCACCTGTTCGGGGGCATCGGGTGACGAGGGGTACATGGCGTCGGCAGTGTCGAAGTTGTCGTAGACGTGTCCTCCCTTATAGGCTGACGCAGTCTCAGGCACTTTCTCCTCGCGTGAGCTAACGAGCCAGGCGTCGAACTGCTGTGCATCGTCGGTTTGATAGAACAGACGTATCTCCACGGGCCCCTCCACTTTGTTCTGAAAGGCTTTGGTCATGCCGCCTGGCTGTCCCGAGAAGGTGCCTTTATCCGGGTCGCTAGCATAGACGCGGTCGGTACCCTGTCCGGCAATCATCATGGGGCGCTGTACGTTGCGGAAGTGGTTGGCCTCGATGAAGGCGTTAGACACCTCGGTGCATCCCACGCCGTATGTGGCCACGCCGTCATAATAGTTGTTGTAGATGTGGGCGGTGGTGTGGTTCAGACGTGGGCAACGCGAGTCGCAGTGGTCGAACCAGTTGTGATGGAAGGTGATGAGGAGGTTGGTCTCTTCCTTGGTGGCGCCGCCGCAGCCCATCACCTTTCCGCTGTCGAAGAAGTGGTTGTAGCTGATGGTGGTAAGCGTGGAGCGGTATTTCATATCGATGGAGCCGTCGCCCTTCACCTGGTCGGCATCGGAGCCGGGGGCACCGTAGAAGAAGTCGTTGTTGTGAATCCAGTTGTGGTAGTTGTCGGTATCCATCGAGATGGCATCGTCGCCGAAGAGCATGATTCCCACGTTGCGCACCTCGATTCCTCTTGTACGCTTGAAGCAGATGCCGTAGCCATAGAGGGTGGCATCGCTGCCGATGCCTTCGAGGGTGATGTTCTCCAGCAGACGGTCTGTGGCATTGCTGCCTTCGAAGTTCATGTAGTTGTTGTCCTTCAGGCCATTATAGTCGGCAGCCTTGATGGTGCCTATCATGCGGATGATGAGTGGTGTCTTGTCTCTGCCCTTGCCGTAGGCCTGAAGGATAGCTGCCAGACCCGTGCAGCTTACGAGATTCTTGCCGTCGCTGACATCGCAGGTGACGGTGTTCACCGTCTTGGCGCTGATGTAGATGATGCGTGCTCCTTGTTTGGGTGTGCCGTCGATGTTGTAGCCGCCAGGCACGTAGCCCTCGGTAAAGGCATAGCCCTCGCGGTTGTGGGCCTTCACGTCCAGCTCATTGGTGGTGGCACGCTCCAGCTCTTGGCCGTTCTCATCGACGGCGACGATTGTCAGCGTATAGCTGCCGGCTTTCAGTCCGGGTACGTCCACACGGTAGCCTTCGGTATACTGGCGAACGAGACAGTCGTCGGCGTGTTTGTTACTGATTCCCTCACCACTATAATATACATGGTAGGTGGCCGCCCCATCGACGGGTGACCATAAGGCGTAGGCTGTTTCCAGCCAGCCCTGCTGGTTGACAATGGTGAGGGCCTGGGCGGAAAGAATGCCGATGAATAGCATGAATGCTGTAGTCAGCATCCTTAATTGTCGGAGTGATTGGTTCTGTTTTGTGTTCATTGTTGTATAGTGATTACTGTTGTCCGCTAACCATTGTAACGACTTGATTGGGTGGTTAGAATGTCAGGAAAATTCAAATTTGCAAAAATTACCGTACGGAGGCTTTTTTGGAAAAGCACCGCTTTGAGGGTGGAAAAGGACAGCTTCTTGACCCGAAAAGCGGTGCTTTTCCACCTTCGAAGCGTTGTTTTCCTTTTTGAAGAAATATTGATGTAAAGAAAATTCGCTATCCGATGCAGTCTTGAATGGTTCATTATCCAGCCAAGCCCCTCATCGACACAACAGATGAGCCCCCTGATGAAGGATGAAATCTGAAAAACGGAAACCATTTTAGCGGACAGTATTATTTAGTAAATTCGTCGTTAGGTCGTTTAGAGAAGTTTCCTCACCACCCATACGGCTAAGTCAGCGGGAATGGGTGCGGGGGAACTTTTTATGGGAGGCTGATGAATCCGTCGTCATCGATAACTTCTTCTTCGTCTACCATCTGCTGGATGGCGTTTTCGATGGCTTCGTAGCGTAGCGGTATGTCGTGCAGACACATTAGGGAGTGGGGCTGACGGTCGGAGAGCAGTTGCATGATATGTTGGCGGGCTTCTTCTGTCTCTTCGGGGGGGACGGGATGTCGCTTGTTTTCTATACAGACGTCGCAGTGTCCACAGTCGTGGCTGGTCTTCTCGCCAAAATAGCTCAACAGCATACGGCTGCGGCATTGGTCGGTAGTGGTGGCATAGTGGAGCATCTGATCTATGCGCTCGGTGTAGCGCTCCTTCAGAGTGTCGTAGACGGCGGGTGGGAACAGAAGGTGCAGGGAGTCTTCGCGGCGTTGCATGTAGCGCACGTAGGGAGTCTTCTTCTGGGGGATGTAGTTAAGGATGTGGCGGTGGCTCAGCTCTTTCAGGGCGAGATAGACTTGGTGCAGGGGCAGTTGGGTCTGCTGGGCCAGCAGCGACTCATCGATATACTGGAACTCGTTGCAGAAGAGACCACTGTAGTTGCGCAACAGGGCCACGATGACGGCGTCTTCGTTGGGGGAGTTGTCCTTTAGGCGGTAGAGGTCGTCGCGATCGAGGCAGAAATGCAGGCGGGCACGGTTTTCGTCTTCTTCCATGTACTCTATGTATCCGGCTCGGTTGAGAATCTTCAGAGCCGACTCCACCTTGACGGGGAAATGGCCGTAGGTGTGGCAGAACTTGTCGATGGGGAACTCGAAGGTGGCGTGGTAGCCGGCGCCTACGGCCACCTGGTAGAAGTAGGCCAGCTGGTCGTAGACTTGGCGTAGGTAGTCTTTCTCGGGGAAGGTGTCGCTGATGCGCTTACGGAGTTTTGCGTTGTCGTGATTGTTGTAAAGCAGTACGGCGTAGGCTTTCTTGCCGTCGCGCCCGGCACGGCCAGCCTCCTGGAAGTAGGCCTCGATGCTATCTGGACAGTCGATGTGGATGACGAGCCGCACGTCGGGCTTGTCGATGCCCATGCCAAAGGCGTTGGTGGCCACAATGATGCGGGTGTGGTCGGTCTGCCAGTCGTGTTGCCGCTGGTCTTTCTCGCTATCGTCGAGACCAGCGTGGAAGTAGGTGGTGCTGAGCCCCGCTTTTGTCAGTAGCTCGGCCGTCTCTTTGCTGCGCTGACGACTGCGAGTGTAGACGATGGCTGCGCCCTCGACGCTGTGGAGGATGTGGAGCAGCTGCTGCTCTTTGTCGGTGGCATAGCGCACGATGTAGGCAAGGTTGGGACGGTGGAAGCTCATCTGGAAGACGTGGAAGGGCTGACCGCAGGACAGTTTGTCCTGGATATCCTTGGCCACCAGGGGGGTGGCGGTGGCGGTGAGGGCGAGCACGGGGCAGTGGGGCAGGATGGTGCGTATCTGGCCGATGGCGAGGTAGCTGGGACGGAAGTCGTAGCCCCATTGGCTGATGCAGTGGGCTTCGTCTACGCAGATGAAGCTGACCTTCATGTGGCGCAGCTTCTGCTGGAAGATGTCAGAGGAGAGACGCTCGGGCGAGACGTAGAGCAGTTTCACGGCTCCGAAGATGGCATTCTCGAGGATGGTGAGAATGGCGTCGCGCGACATGCCAGTGTAGATGGCGGCGGCGCGTATGTGGCGGCGGCGCAGGTGCTGAACCTGATCTTTCATCAGGGCTATCAGCGGCGTGATGACGATGCAGACACCCTCCATGGCAAGGGCAGGCACTTGGAAAGTGATGCTCTTGCCGCCGCCGGTGGGCATGAGCCCAAGGGTGTCGTGACCGGCACAGATAGAGTCGATGATGTCGCGCTGAATGCCGCGGAAAGAGTCGTAGCCCCAGTACTTCTTCAGAAGAGACAGACCCTCGTCAAACATCTTCCGAGGGTTTGATGTCTTCTATCTGCAGCTGCACCTCGCCTCGCTTGTAGATGTTCTCTTCGATGGTGTAGACAATGTCGAACGAGCGCTTCGACTTGATGTAGCGGGCGGCGGCACTCTGTCCGAAGGCGATGCCGTTCATCACGTTCGACGAGCGTGAGTCGACGAGCTCGAGCTTGATGTGCTCCTGCTGCTTGCCTACGACTTTCGATGTGCCGTAGTCGTAGACGTGGCGTGTGCAGAGCAGCGGCTTGGGGTTGTCTACACCGTATGGGGCAAATTTTCGCAGGTCGTTGTAGAGTTTCTTGGTGATGTCCTTGAAGTCTACCACGGCCTCAATGTCGAGTGCTGCTTCCGTCTGTTCGATGTGCATGTGCTCACTGACGTACTGCTGGAACCGCTGGCGGAAGGCGGGGATGTTCTCGACCTTCAGGGTCAGCCCCACGGCGTAGGTGTGGCCGCCAAAGTTCTCGAGCAGGTCGCGGCACGACTTGATGGCGTTGTAGATGTCGTATCCGGCAATGCTGCGGGCTGACCCCGTGGCCATGCCGTTCTGGCAGGAGAGTACCACGGTGGGACGGTAGTACATCTCGGTGACGCGGGAGGCGACGATGCCTACCACGCCTTTTTTCCAGCCTTCGTTGTAGAGTACGATGGCGGGCTGGTGCTCCTGGCTCTCCAGTCTCTCTACAATCTGGTTGGCTTCCTCGCTCATCTGTTTGTCGATGTCCTTGCGCTGCTCGTTGTACTCGTTAATGTGGGCTGCTGCCACGAGTGCTCGCTGGATGTCGCGCTCCACCAACAAATCGACGGTCTCGGTGCCGTTTTGCACACGACCGCTGGCATTGATGCGGGGACCTATCTTGAAGATGATGTCGTTCATGGTAAGCTCTCTGCCCGTGAGACCGCATATCTCAATGATGGCCTTGAGACCTACCGAGGGATTCTGGTTCAGCTGCTTCAAGCCGTGGAAGGCCAGGATGCGGTTCTCGCTGGTCACCGACACGATGTCGGCAGCAATGCTTACAGCGCAGAAATCGAGCAGGGGCATGAGCTGTGAGAACGGTATGCCGTTGTTCTTGGCAAAGGCTTGCATGAACTTGAAGCCTACGCCGCAGCCGCAGAGTTCCTTGAATGGGTAAGTGGAGTCGGTGCGTTTAGGGTTGAGTATGGCTACTGCGCATGGTAGTTCGTCGTCGGGCACGTGGTGGTCGCAGATGATGAAGTCGATGCCCAGTTCACGTGCGTATGCGATCTCGTCGACGGCCTTGATGCCGCAGTCGAGCACAATGATGAGCTTCACATTCTGGCTGGCGGCGTAGTTCAGCCCCTTGCGGCTAATGCCGTAGCCCTCTTCGTAGCGGTCGGGAATGTAGTACTCTATGTTCGAGTAGAACTGCTGCAGGAACTTATATACCAGAGCCACGGCCGTGCAGCCGTCCACATCATAGTCGCCATAAATCATAATGCGCTCCTTGCGCCCCATGGCATCGTTCAGACGGTCTACGGCGACGTCCATGTCGTTCATTAGGAACGGGTCGATGAGTTCGCTGAGCGAAGGCCGGAAGAAACGTTTGGCAGCAGGCTCGGTGCGGATGCCACGTCGCAGCAGCAACTCGGCCAGGATGGGGCTCATGCCTATCTTCTCAGCCAGCTCGGTCGCTTGTTTGCTGCGTTCGGGCGTCAGGGGGTCATAATTCCATTTGAAGCTCATTGTATAGTCGTGGAATGAGGAATAAGAAATGAGAAATGATGGCTTATTCGGTCGGCAGCTCGAACTTCTTGCCCGTCTGGCGGATGAGGTCGCGCGAGTAGCGTTCGGGGTAGCCCGGACGTACCACTGTGGCACCCATGCCTTCTGCATTGCGTTTGAAGTGTCCCGGCTTGTCTTCTGGTCTAGAAGTCATGTCGTTGTATTTCACAATGAGATAGGTGGCCAGTTGTTGCCAGCGTGCCAGCATCTGCTCGGCCTTCTCAGCGGTATAGGCGGTGAGGTACTCCACACGCGCTTTGCCCTGCAATGCCAAAGCCCGGTCTTCCACTTCTTTCTGCGCCTTGAAATAGGAACTGTCGAGCGAGTCGCGCACCTCTTTCAGCGATGGGAATAGCAGCGAGTAGCGTGGATACACCATGTTCGATACCCAGTTCTGCACCCAGAAGGCGTTGTCCATCGAGAATGTCAGGTCATCGGCCCCAGGTGTGTTGTAGGGCTTTGGCGACTTCGTGGTACAGCAGTAGACGGGGGTGAAGGGCACCATGTTGCCGTCATCGTTGGCAAACCAGAAGCAGCCTCCCACCTCTCGAGGCAGCCACGAGCGCATCTGGCTGACGAAGACGAAGCCTGCCTGCTGGGTCGAGACCGGTCGCTCGTTGAAGTATTTCTTGCCGTCTACGGTGAAGTAGAGCGGGGTGGGGCGATAGGGCATTTCCCAGATGCCGCCGCCCATGTCGTTGTCGAGCGAGAAGGGCGTATCCTCGAAGTGGTCGCGCATGGCAGCCTCCACGTCGGCCACGGTCAGCAGCTTGTTGGGCTTCACCCACAGGGGCATGGGCTCGGCATTCTTGTCGCGGCCTTCAGCCCAAGGTATGTAGCGTTCCATGCCGTCGGCATAGCGGTTGAAGAATGTCCACACACGGGCATCGCAGATGCGGCGGCCCGAGAAGTCAGGAGCAGCATAAGCGGCGTTGTAGCTGAAGTCTTCGTCCTTGCCGTCGAACCATCCCATCTTACGGGCATAGCTCACTACGTTCTTCGAGAAGCGCACGTCGCCCGTTCCGTTGACCATTGCCAGCGGTCCGTTGGCTTTCTTGCCTTTCTGGTCGAACTTGGTGATGCGGCTTTGGTTGGCGTGTCCGCAAATCATATCATCGGGTATTCTGATGGCCACCCATACGCTGCGCCCCTTCTCCAGCTTACGGTCGCTGGCGGTGCCCATCAGCTCCATGATCCAGGCCTCGTTGGGGTCGCAGATAGTAAAGGTCTCTCCCTCCGAGTTGTAGCCGTATTTCTCCACGAGCGTTGTCATCACGTCGATGGCCTCACGGGCATTCTTGGCTCGCTGTAGGGTGATGTAAATCAGTGAGCCATAGTCGAGTATGCCTGTTGTATCGACCATTTCTTCACGGCCTCCGAAGGTCGTCTCACCAATGGTCAGCTGCCATTCGTTGATGTTGCCTATGACGTTGTACGTCTCTTCGGCCTGGGCTATCTCGCCATGATATTTGTTGGTGTCCCAGTCATAGATTTTCAGCATTTCACCTTTAGCGTGTTTGCCTGCGGGATAGTGGCAAAGCCCCTGGAACATGCCGTAGCTGTCGGCACTGTAGGAGCAGATTACCGACCCGTCTTTCGATGCTTTCTTGCCCACTATGAAGTTGGTGCAGGCCAAGGCGCCTGTTGCGACGAAAAGCAGGAGTGTTAGGATAGTCTGTCGTTTCATTATAATATTTATTCGTTTCTAAATGCAAAGGTACGAAGAAAAATCGAATCTCACAATAAATACAGTAATAAAAAATCAAAAAGACAGACTGATACCTGCTATGACCCAGCGGCCTGGCTGACTGACGTTGCCGTAGTCTACGTAGTGACGGTTGTTGAGCAGGTTTGTGGCTTCGGCAAAGATGCTGTAATGCCTTGCGCCGCTCCATGTGACTCGGCAGTCCATCAAGGCGTATGGCCTGTAGCTGTTCGCTTCTCCGCTGAAGTCGGTGTAGCTCCCCACGCGGTCATGCCACCTCAGGCCGATCCGTGCCGTCAGCTGTGGCATGGGTTGCAGGTCGATGTGTGCCACCAGCTTATGGCGCAGGTATTCCAAGGCATACTGCGACACGATTCCCTCTTCTTCCACCTTGTCCTGAGTGATGTAGCAGTAGCCTATGCTGACACTCCTGAAAAGCGTCTGCCCTGGTATCATCTGGCTGAGCTGCCAAGTGGCGTTGGCTTCCGCTCCGAAGCTGTTCAGACGGGTGTGGTTCACGCTCTGCCACTCAGCGCCTGCTCCCTGTCGTGTGTCCATAATCCAGTCAATCATGTTCTTGCCGTGGTGATGCCACAGGCAGGCCGTCAGTTGTACGGCGGGTGCGAGCCATTTCATTCCTGCCTCGATGGCCATCATCTCTTCGGCCTTGAGTTGCGGATTGGCACTATAGCCTTGCAGCTTATAGTACATCTCTGTGAACGACGGGCGACGCAGCGATGTGTTGAGCGAGGCATACACTTTCATGTTGCTGCTCAGCCTCAGGCTGGCATCGATGCCAGGGTAGAACGTGGGACGTGAGAGGTGGGATGTTAGGGGTGAAAGGCTTGAGCATGTGGCCACGATGCCTGCGGCCAGTGTGAAGCGGGTGAGGAGGATGCTGTGCTCGAGGTGAGCCGTGAGGTTCGTACGGCAGATGCCCAGAGTATAGTCGCGGGCGGTGCCCCAGATGTGATGCGGCTCTTCCAGCGGCTCACCCAGATTGGCGCTCAGCAGGTCTTCCCTGCGCAGTTCGGCACCGATGGCGGTGTGGCCTGCTGCCCAGCTGATGTCACCGTCGAGTCCAGCACCGATGATGTCGCAGCGGTTATAGTTGTAGGGCATGGTCTGCGGCTGGTCGTGGTAGCCTTCGTAGCGGTCGCTGTACCTGTTCCAGTAGATGGTGGGGCGCAGCTTCAGCCACCCGTGTTTTGTCTCGGCTTGTATGGCGGTGAATAGTTTCGTGGTGTGCTCGTATTGTTCGTCGGCCTGCCATCGCGGTGTGGCATAGAACGTGCCCGAGCCCCATCCTTTGTCGGCAAGTCCCACGTGCCAGCTGATGTTCATGCAGTCGTTGTCGTAGCTGCCGTGGTAGAAGGCTTTCGAGCCGCTAAAGCCCGTGTTCAGCCGACCGTTGCGCGAATGTGAATAACCATCGCTGCGGCGGTAGCTGGCCGAGAGGTGTGAGAAAAGGAGTGAGGGTTGGGAGTTAAGTGAGAATCCTGCTTTCGCATAGCCGTAGGAGCCTCCCTCCAGGTTGACAGTGGCCTTGGTGGCTGTCACCTCTTTGTCGTCGGCCTGTGGCATTCCTCCCCTTCCGCTATGGGTAACGATATTGATGGCTCCTGTCAGCGACGGCGCTCCCACCACTCGTGCAGCAGGCCCCTCCAACACCTCGATGCGCTCAATGTCGCTCACATCGATGGGCAGGTCGAGCACGTTGTGTGCCGTCTGCGGGTCGCCGATGTTGATGCCGTTCAGTAAGATAGCCGTCTGTTCCTGCGTGCCGCCCCGGACGCCGATGTCGGTCTGAATGCCCGATGGCCCCCGCTGCCTCACGTCGATGCCGACGGTCAGCTTCAGCAAGTCGTTAACACTTTGTACTGGCGCCCCCTGAATATCGTCGTGGCTCAGTACAGTTACCATTCTCGCCGCCTGCCCCAGGGCCTGCGGCGCTTGCGAGCCTGTGACATCGATGCCATCGAGTCGCTGTTCGCGGCTGACGTATGCCGTGTCGGTGACGCGGAACGTCTCCATACTGATACTCACGGCGTTGGCCGACGACAATGTGGCCACGCTGAGCACAGAGATGACAATTTCACGCCCCAGACTGGCAAACACCGAGTAGCCTTTCCGCTGAAAGCGGCGGAAGACTATCACCTCGCGTTTCATAAATCTTGGTTTGTACATAGCGAGTGCAAAGGTACGAATAAATAAACGAAAAAGGAAAGAAAAGGGCACTTTTCTTTCCTTTTTCGTTAGTTATGCCACAACGATGTTACTTGCTGCTGACGGCAGCCTGCTCTATGGGCAGACACTTCTTGTAGTTGGCAATGTATTTCTCGAAGCCGGCCACGTCTTCGGGGGTGGGGGCGATGCTGGTACCGGTGTTGCCGGCAAAGACAACGCTCTCCAGATAGTCGGCCAGACTGAGCTTGTTGGGGTTGTTCACGGCATAGCCTGCCAGTAGTGCTATGCCCCATGCACCACCTTCACCGGCAGTCTCCATGACGCTGATGGGACTGTTGAGGGCGGCGGCAAGCATACGCTGTCCCACGCCGGCAGTCTTGAAGTAGCCGCCGTGACCCGTGATGCGGTCCACGCGAATCATCTCGTCCTTGAACAGGATGTCGTTGCCAATCTTCAGCACGCCAATGGCGCCGTAGAGGTGAGCGCGCATAAAATTGGCCAGGTTGAACTTATCGTTCGCTGAGCGTACGAAGAGGGGACGTCCCTCGGCCAGTCCTGTGACAGGCTCGCCGCTGACATAGTTGAACGACATCAGACCACCGCAGTCGGTATCGCCCTCAAGGGCTTTGTTGAACAGCTTGCCATAGAGCTCGTTTATGTCGACGGGCACACCGAGCAGTTGCTGATACTCCTTGAACAGGCCCACCCAGGCGTTGATATCGCTGGTGCAGTTGTTGCAGTGCACCATGGCCACGAGGCTGCCGTCGGGGGTTGTCACCATGTCAATCATCTCGTAGGGCTTGCTGAGCGGCTTTTCGAGCACTATCATCGAGAACGACGACGTGCCAGCGGAGACATTGCCCGTGCGCTGCTTCACAGCGTTGGTGGCTACCATGCCCGTGCCTGCGTCGCCCTCTGGCGGACAGACGGGGATGCCCGGCTTCAGGTGTCCGCTGACGTCGAGTCTCTTGGCACCCTCGGGGGTCAGGAAACCAGCACTCTCGCCGGCAACGAGACTCTTGGGCAGGATGTCAAGCAGCTTCCACGCATAGCCCTTCTTGGCAATGAGCTTGTCGAACTTGTCCACCATGGTGGCATCGTAGGTCTTGGTAGCGGGGTCGACTGGTATCATGCCCGAGGCATCGCCTACGCCGAGCACGAACTGCCCCGTCACCTGCCAGTGAACGTAGCCTGCCAGTGTGGTCAGGTATTTGATGTCGGCCACATGCTCGTTGTTGTCGAGGATGCACTGGTAGAGGTGGCTGATGCTCCAGCGAAGGGGGATGTTGTAGTTGAACAGCTGCGAGAGCTCGGCAGCGGCCTGCCCCGTGTTGGTGTTGCGCCATGTGCGGAAGGGAACCAGAATCTCCTGCTTCTCGTTGAAGGCCATGTAGCCATGCATCATGGCGGAGAAGCCGATGGCGGCCAGGGCCTCAATCTCGCAGTCGTACTGTTTCAGCACGTCTTTCCGTAGCTCGGCGTAGCAGTCCTGCAGACCGTACCAGATAGCTTCGATGCTGTACGTCCATAGCCCGTCTACGAGTTGGTTTTCCCATTCGTGGCTCCCCTGTGCTATGGGCTTGTTGTCCTGGTCGATGAGCACGGCCTTGATGCGTGTGGAACCAAATTCGATTCCGAGGATGGCCTTTCCGGCCTCAATGGTTTGTTTTGCGGTCATTGTATTATCAGTTAAAAGGTTTCCGACTGCAAAAGTAATTTATTTTTGGCAAACGGCCAAACAATTCCTCAACTTTTGAAAAAGATTATTGCTGTCCGCTAAAACGGTTTCCGCTTTTCAGATTTCATCCTTCATCGGGGGTTCTCATCTGTTGTGGCGATGATGGGGCATGGCTGGATAATGAACCATGCAAGACTGAATTGGGTGGTGAATTTTCTTTACATCGACATTTCATCAAAAAGGAAAGCAACGCTTCGAAGGTGGAAAAGCACCGCTTTTCGTGTCAAGAAGCTGTCCTTTTCGACCCTCAAAGCGGTGCTTTTCCAAAATACTTGTTTTACAGCTCATTTTGCGAATTAGAATTTTCCTGACATTCCCTTCGTCAGGCTCAGGGCAGGTTGCCGCCCAATCAAGCTGTTGCAATGTTTAGCGGACAGCAATAGAAAAGATAATTACTCCCCCTTTATTCGGCAAAGGATACTCGGCCGAACCATGCATTGATGGGTCTGCAAATCCGCTTGAGCAGAGGATGCTGGACACATCGAAAAGTGTAACGCGGCCTGTTACTGAGCGTAACACGGCCTGAAATGGTCCGTAACAAGTTATGTTATAGTTTTAACACTTGCCCCTGGTGGCTTCTAATAAAAGATTTCTCGGATGCCTAGGATAAAACGAACACGAATCGCACAAAGGTGTGTCATCATTCACCACAATAGATTTCACGGATTAAACAGACTGTCTAAGATACTGATTGTCAGTAGAGCTTAAATCCGTTTAATCCGTGAAATCCGTTGATGCTTAATCAATCTAGTGCTTTAATACACCTTCTTCTTGATGGGATGCGGATGCTTGTGAATCAGCGCAGGGCCTTATTCAGCATGAAGTAGACCTCGTTGTTGCGCAGCGTCTGCTTGAAGTCAAAGGTGTTGGTGTCTTTGTTGATGCGGACGTACTCGATGCCGAGCATTTCAGCAAAGTCCTCCCAGTACTCCTCGGTAATGTCGTAGGAGAAGGCGCTGTGGTGTGTGCCACCAGCCAGTATCCAAGCACCGGCTCCAATCTCGAACGTGGGCTGGGGTACCCAGAGAGCGCTGGCCACGGGGAGGTTGGGCATAGGTTTCGGCTCGATGCACTCCACCTCCTGCGAGATGAGGCGGAAGCGGTTGCCGAGGTCTACGACGGTGGCCTTGATGCCGCGGCCGGTCTTCGAGGTGAAGACGAGACGGGCTGTCTGCTGCTTGCGGATGCCGATGCCGAGGAAGTGAACCTCGAGCTTGGGCTTGTCGCTGGCAATGAGTGGGCATACCTCGAGCATGTGGCTCTGCAGGCAGCTGGAGCGGTCGCCAGCGAAGTTGAGGGTGTAGTCCTCAAGGAAGGAGCAGCCGATGGGCATTCCCTGCTGGATGACCCAAAGGGTGCGATAGAGGCAGGCCGTCTTCCAGTCGCCCTCGGCACCGAAGCCGTAACCTTCGGCCATGAGTCGCTGTGAGGCCAGACCGGGAATCTGGTCGAAGCCGCAGAAGTCGGGGGCGTCGATGTCGGCATCACCCAGGTCGTCGAAGTTGGTGGTGAAGGCGGTGGCGCCCTCGTCCTTCAGCACGCGGCGCAGGGCTATCTCGGCCTTGGCGGCGTTCTTTACCTTCTGCCAGTAGACCTTCTCGCCGCTCTCGTCGATCTTGATGGTGTAGAGTTTCTTGTACTCCTCTACCAAGTCGTCGGCCTCCTTGTCGGTCACCTTCTTGAAGTACTCCATGAGTGAGCTGACGGGGTAGTAGTCGACATGGTAGCCCAGACGCTGCTCGAACTCCACACGGTCGCCGTCGGTGACAGCCACGTTGTTCATATTCATGCCGAACATGAGGCAGCGCACATTGTGGGCGTCGGCCACACCGGCAGCCACGCGTGCCCATACGGCAATCTGCTTCTGTGCCTGCTCGTCCTTCCAGTAGCCGCAGACCACCTTGCGGGGAACGCGCATACGGGTGCAGATGTGTCCGAACTCGATGTCGCCGTGGGCGCTTTGGTTCAGGTTCATAAAGTCCATATCCATTGTAGCCCAGGGTATCTCGGCGTTGTACTGTGTGTGGAAGTGGAGCATGGGCTTCTTAAGAGCCTGCAGACCTTTGATCCACATCTTGGCGGGCGAGAAGGTGTGCATCCATGTGATGATGCCGATGCACTTCTCGTCGTTGTTGGCGGCTAGCATTACCTGCTCAACTTCCTTGCTGGAGTTGGCCGTTCCTTTATATACGATTTTCACGGGGATGTTGCCGCTCTTGTTCAGACCTTCGACCATCTCCTTTGAGTGACCGTCGACTGCAACCACTGCATCGCCTCCGTAGAGGAGCTGTGCACCGGTTACCCACCAAATTTCATAATTTTCAAATGCTTTCATAATTTGTAGTTTTTTTTATGGTTAATGATTTACTTGTCTTTGCACTAATCGTGACAGACGATTCTGTATATTATTAATAATAAAGTATTAGTGCTTCTGACCCTTCTGGCCGTAGTAGGCGTTGGGGCCGTGCTTGCGCATGTAGTGCTTTTCGACCAGCAGCGGGTTCATCGTAGTATTGGGATTTACTGCGAAGGAAACGAAGGCCATCTTGGCGCACTGCTCCATCACTTTGGCGTTGTAGACGGCATTGTCGGGCGAGGTGCCCCATGAGAAGGGGCCGTGGTTCTTCACCAGGACTGCGGGCGTATGGTCGGGATTGATCTTGCGGATATTGAGTATCTCGTCGACGATGACATTTCCGGTCTCTAACTCGTACTGTCCCTTCACCTCGGCTTCTGTCATGTCGCGAGTACAGGGAATATCTTTATAGAAGTAGTCGGCATGGGTGGTGCCGATGTTGGGGATGTCGCGGCCGGCCTGTGCAAAGGCAGTGGCGTAGGTGCTGTGGGTGTGAACCACGCCCTGAATATTGGGGAATGCCTTATATAGCACGAGGTGGGTAGGAGTGTCGCTCGAGGGGTTCAGGTCGCCTTCAACGACCTTGCCGCTTTCGAGGTCAACCACCACCATGTCGTCGGCCTTCATCTCATCGTAGCTGACGCCGCTGGGCTTGATGACGACGAGACCTTTCTCGCGGTCAATGCCTGAGACGTTGCCCCACGTGAAGATAACCAGACCTTGCTTCACCAGGTCAAGGTTAGCCTTGAATACTTTTTGCTTCAGTTCTTCTAACATAGTATTTATAATTTAAAGTTAGGGTCTTCGTTATACACTTTCTTGTTGAATCGGTAGAGGGCAGCGCCGCGCTTTGACGAGGTCTTGTCGATGAGCTCGGTCTTCTCGATGAAGTCCATCTCCTTGATGCGTTTGCGGAAGTTGCGCTTGTCAATCTCCTGTCCGCTGACGGCTTCGTAGAGGCGTTGCAGCTGTGTGAGCGTGAAGAGCTGTGGCAGCAGACGGAAACCGATGGGCTCGGTCTTCATCTTCTGGCGCATGAGGCGCAGGGCCTTCATAACCATCTCGTTGTGGTCGGAATAGAGTGCAGGCATACTGTTGATGTCAACCCATTCCACACCATGCTCGTTGCGCAGCTCCTCATCGTAATCTTTTACGTTGATGAGTGCGTAGTAGGCAATGGAGATGACACGCTCGCCTGGGTCGCGGTTGACGCTGCCGAAGGCTCCCACTTGCTTCATGTACAGGTTCTTCAAGCCCGTCAACTCGTACAGTGTCCGCTCAGCACAGTCGTCGATGCCCTCGTCGACGGCGACGAAGCCTCCGTAGAGGCTCCACTCCCCGCGTCCGGGATCCATCTGGCGTCGGCCGATGAGCACCTTCAGCTTGCCTTTGTCGAATCCAAAGATGATGACATCGACCGACACCCAGACTTTCTTATGGTCGTTATAATAGGTCATGGCTCAGGATTACCAGAAATAGACGTAGAATGCCACGGTAATGGAGAGGATGATGATGGTGTGGATGATATCCCACTTGTTCCACGAGGCACGTGTGGCAGCCCGCTGCTCAGGCGTTGATGTACCAAACACCAGTCCCTGGATTTTCTTCTGGTCGGGAGCGGGAGTGCAAAGGCTGACAAGGATGACCACGATGCAGCAGAACACCAGCATGGTACCACAGAAGAACAGCCAGTTGTAGTCGTAGAACACCGACTTGAACCATGAGTCGGCAGCATCGGGGGTGTTGCTGTAGTAAATCTTTGCACCCAGGCGGGTGAGGCCGATGATGATACCTGAGAGGAGACCCCACTGGCCGCCCTTGGCAGTGGCACGCTTCCAGCAGATACCCAGCAGGAAGGCGGCGGCAATGCCAGGAGCCAGCACCGACTGAACGTCCTGCAGGTAGGTGTAGAGCACGTCGCCAACGCTACGCATGATAGGAATCCACAGGATGCCCAGGATGACGATGACTACGGTTGCCATCTGTCCGATGCGTACTAGCTTCTTCTCGGGAGTGTTAGGCTTGAGGCGCTTGTAGAAGTCGATGGTGAAGAGCATGGCCGACGAGTTGAACAGCGATGCCAGCGACGACATCAGGGCTGCCAGGATACCGCAGACCACGAGACCCTTCACACCGGCAGGCAGAATCTTTGCCACAAGGGTGGGGAAGGCAGCGTCAGCATTGGGATTGCCGTTATCGAGCAAGGGCAGGAATCCCTCGCCACCGGCACCTACATATTTTTGGTGCAGGGCAAAAGCAATCATGCCAGGGATGAGGAACAGGAACACGGGCAGCAGCTTCAGGTAGGCACCGAAGATGGTACCGCGGCGGGCCTCCTTCTCGTTCTTACCCGAGAGGACACGCTGCACGATGAACTGGTCGGTACACCAGTACCAGAAACCGATGACGGCCGATCCGATGAGGGCACCGAGCCACGGATACTGTGGGTCGCTGTTAGAGCGCATCAGGTGAATCATGGTTCCCTGAGCTCCCTCGTAGTTGGGCTTAACGTTACAGAGTTCCAGCATCTGATCCCAGCTTCCCAGAGCCTTCAGACCAAGCACGAGGATGATGAGCGAGCCGAGAAGCAGGATAGGAGTCTGCAGCACAGAAGTATAGAGCACGCTCTTCATGCCGCCGAAAATGGTATAGAGGGCGGTGATGAGCACCAGCCCGATAGCTGCAATCCAGAAGAAGTCGATTCCCCACAGTTCTTTAATACCAAACACCTGTTGGAACACCAGACCGCCAGCGTAGACTGTCACGGCAACCTTGGTGAGCACATAGCTGATGAGCGAGATGATGGAGAGGATGGTGCGGCTCTGAGAGTTGTAGCGACGCTCCAGGAACTCGGGCATGGTGTAGACCATGCTTCGTGAATAGAAGGGCACGAATACCCAGCCCAGAATCAGAATCATCCAGCCTTGAATCTCCCAGTGGGCCATTGCCATACCTGATGAGGCACCTGCACCGGCTAGACCGATGAGGTGTTCAGAACCAATGTTTGATGCGAAGATAGATGCACCGATGGCAATCCACGTTGCGTCTTTACCTCCAAGGAAATAGTCGGCCGAGTTGTTGTTCTTCTGACGCACAACCCAAATAACGATGCCGATGAGTGCAGCTACGAATACTGCAATTACTAGCCAATCTAAAAATGCCATAATGATGTTTTATTGTTACTTTTGTTTATTTGTTCTTTTGACGGTTTTTCCACATGCTGGTCATGTCTTCCAGTGTCTTGCCTTTGGTCTCAGGCACGAGCTTCCAGACAAAGATGGCAGCTACAACGCAGATGATGCCGTAGAGGCCGTAGGTAAACCAGTGGCCGAAGGCGTCACCCTCTGACAGGTGCATGTTGAACATGGGAATGAAGGTGGAGCTTACAATGAAGTTGAATATCCACTGGAAGGCCACAGCGATGGCAACAGCGCCGCCACGGATGGTGTTGGGGAAGATCTCAGCAATGAGCACCCACGTGATGGGACCCCATGAGAACATGAATGATGCAGTGTAAACCAGAATGAAGATAACTGTCAACAGCTCGTTATGACCGAATGTCACGGCTGCTCCTATCGCTCCTATCGCCATGCCTAATGAGCCACTGATGAGCAAGGGCTTGCGGCCAAGCTTCTCGACAGTGAAGATGGCGACGAGTGTGAACAGGATATTGACAATACCCATGAGTATCTGGTATTGCAGCGGGGTTAACATCGGGTTCTCCATACCCATGGCCTCGAAAATGCGTGGACCGAAATAGAGCACTGCGTTGATGCCGACAGCCTGCTGGAACACAGAGAGCATGATGCCGATGAAGATGCACATCACACCATAGGTCATCAGCTTCTCAGTCTTCACAGTCATGGTCCCCTTAATGTCTTTCAGAATCTGCTGTGCTTTCGTAGCACCGTTGATACGCGACAGGATGCCTAATGCCTTCTCGTCCTTGCCAATGCTGACCAGATAGCGCGGCGTCTCGGGCACGAAGCAGATGAGCAGGGCGAAGAGTCCTGCGGGTATGGCCTCAGAGCCGAACATGTAGCGCCATCCGGTAGTGATTGTCCAGGGGTCACTGCCTGGTGCAATGGCGTTTACTCCCTGTCCGATGGACTCGATGACAGGGTTGGTGTGCGAACCAAGGATGAAGAAATTGACGAAGTATACCACTAACTGGCCGAAGATAATGGCGAACTGGTTCCAAGAGACCAGCATACCGCGAATGTTCGACGGAGCCACCTCACCGATATACATCGGGCAGATGGCCGAGGCCAGACCCACGCCGATGCCACCGATGATGCGGTAGAAGTTAAACATGTAGATCAGCGATTCTGTTGGCTTGCCATACTCGAAGAACAGAAATTCAGGCCTCATCGAACCCAATGCAGAGATGAAAAAGAGCAGGCCTGCCACTATCAATGACTTCTTGCGTCCTAAGCGCGTGGCAAAAAGTCCTGAGAGTGCCGATCCGATAATACAGCCGATAAGGGCTGTAGACGAAGTGAAACCGTGCCAGCCGTCGGTATAGGTGAAGTCATCGGCACCCATAAAGAAGGCCTGTAGACCTTTCTCGGCGCCAGAGATAACAGCCGTGTCGTAGCCGAAGAGCAGTCCGCCCAAGACGGCCACCATCACGATGCCAATGAGGTAGCTGCGGCTACCGTTTTCTGATTGTGTCATAATTAAATTTCGAATGATGAATTACGAATTACGATTATTTCACAGAGAACTTATAGGCAGCGTGGCTGTAGTATTTCTCGCCGGGCTTCAGCACGGGGCTGGCCCATTCGGGATGGTTGGGGCTGTCGGGATACTTCTGGCTCTCCAGGCAGATGCTGACGTGCTGAGGATATTTCTTGCCAAGCTTGCGCACAATGTTCTCTTCGCCGTTTACGCCTTGGAAGTTGCCGGTATAGACCTGTACACCGGGTTCGTTAGTATACATCTCCATGAAGATGCCGGTCTTGGGGCTATAGAGTGAAGCGCACACCTTCGAGTCGTCGCCCTTGGTGTTCAGACACCAGTTGTGGTCGTAGCCATGAGCATTCTTCACCTGATAGTAGTCCGACTTGATGCTGTCGCCGACGGGGTGGGGGTTACGGAAGTCCATAGGCGTTCCCTCTACGCTGAGGATCTTGCCTGTGGGCATATAGCTCTCATCGCTCTCGGTAAAGTTGTCTGCATTGACGTAGAGCACCTGGTCGTAGCCAGGCTTTTCGAGGTCGCCGCTCAGGTTATAGTAGTTGTGGTTTGTCTGGTTGATGATGGTGGCCTTGTCGGTCGTGGCTTCCCATGTGATATCGAGCGTGTTGTCGTCAGTCACACGGTAGGTGGTGGTAGCCGTCACGGTGCCGGGGAATCCGTTCTCGCCATCCTGGGCAACGATGGTCAGCTTCAGCGTCTGGTCATCGGTCTGCTCGGCTTCGTATACTTGGTTCATCCAGCCCGTATCGCCGCCGCCGTGCAGGCAGTGGTCGCGCCCGCCGTCGTGCTTGTCGTTCTGCTTCAGCTGATACACTTTGCCATCGAGGGTGAATTTACCCATGTTGATGCGGTTGGCATAGCGTCCTACGGATGAGCCGTAGTCGGTGGGTGTGTTCTGCGTGTCGGCATACTGGCCAATGTTGTCAAAGCCCAGTACCACGTCGGTGGGTTTGCCGTTCTTGTCGGGCACAACAAGCGAGACTACACGTCCGCCGTAGTTAGTAATGCAGACTTCCATGCCGTTCTGGTTCTTCAGGGTGAAGAGCTTAACGGTCTTCCCGTTGATGATGGTGTCGAACTTGGCAGCATCGAGGCCCGAGAGGGTCAGCTCTGCCTTGTCGGCGGTCTCATTACTCTCGGTCGTGGCCTCAGTGGCCTGTTCGCCGTTCTGTTCACCATTGGCGGCCTGCTTCTTGTCAGCCGAGCCGCACGCAGTAAGTGTCAGTGCTGCTACAGCGCTGATTCCCAGGAATGTTTTCTTAAGCGTTTTCATTGTTTTGGGGTTTTATAGTATTGTGTATTCTTTTGCTTAGTGCAATTTTAGGGTGTAAAATTACAATTTTTTCCTGATACCACCAAGCACTATCGGTAAAAAAGCAATGTGAGTGTGTGAATTTAACACTATTTCATAGTTTGAGCCGCCGCCACAGCCAGCGGGGTAAGCGCTGCCACAGGGCTGTGAGAGCCCGCCAGCGCCAGTCGATGACGCGCACATGTCGGCGTCGCTCTACCGACCTCACCATGTCGCGGGCCACTTTTGTTTTGTCTAATAGCATAGGGTAGTGGTTGCCGTCGTTCAGCAGGTCGGTGTCGACAAAACCTGGACGCAGGTCGGTGAAACCGATGTTCAGTCGGCGGGCGTTTGCCAGTTGCTCCAGTGCTTGAATATATGTGTTCTGAAAGGCTTTTGTAGCCGAATAGGATGGGGCAGGGCCCAAGCCCTTCGTGCCAGCAATGCTCGAGATGACGGCAATGTGGCCGCCGTCATGGTCGGCCATGTAGCGGAAGGCTGCGCCGACCATGCGTGTAAACCCATCGGCATTTGTTCTCACGGTGCCCATCTCGATCTCCTCTTTCAGGTCTCGGTTCTGTTGTCCAATGCCGGAAGCATGGAAATAGAGATCCATGCCGCCAATTTCTTCTATCAGCTTCAGCAGCTGCTCGCCAGCGTCGGCAGTCGTCACGTCAATCTGTGCTTTGTGCTCGAAGTTGCTGAGCATTCCTATGCGCCGAGCAGCTGCACCCACTATCCATCCTTTCTCCTGCAACAGGAGGGCGACCTCGCGTCCTATGCCTGAAGAAGCACCTGTGACAATGGCTCTTTTCTCTTTCATATACAATGAGTTATTGATTGTTGTTGTTTGTCTGCGATCGTGATTGGAGCTCGCCATTTCCTATGTCGCTGCAAAGGTAACACTTTCCTCCGAAAAAGTGAAAAGCGAAAAGCGAAAAATTTGCTTCTGCATGGTGTGGCGAGAAGCCGAACGCCAAATTTCGACAGAAAAACTTTGCCGACTCAGATATTTTGATTACTTTTGCAGCCAAGTTTGAGTGCAAAACCAAGTTTGAATACAAAATAATTATTGCTATGAAGACGAAACTACATCTGCTTATTGTTGCCCTGGCGGCATCTTTCAGTGTCCATGCACAGAATACCATCTATGTGGGCGGGGACATCTCGCAGCTACAGAGCTACGAAGATAACAACGTGGCCTACTATGACCAGCAAGGCAAAAAGATTGACGACGTGCTGAAATACATGAAGAGTGAGGCCGTGGGCTGGAATGCTTTGAGGGTGCGCCTGTTTGTCAACCCCACTAAACAGCATCCCAATGGCGCTGCCGACCCTCAGGTGTGTCAGGACATCGACTACGTTGTCCGGCTGGCAAAGCGCATCAAGGCCGAGGGCTTTGCCTTCATGCTTGATTTCCATTATAGCGATACTTGGGCCGACCCCTCTAACCAGTGGACTCCGGCTGCATGGAAGGCGTTGAACGACAATGATTTATATGAACGAATTTACAGCTATACTAAAGAGTGTCTTGAGAAACTTGTCGAGGCCGGTGCCACGCCCGATTTCATCCAGACGGGCAACGAGATCAGCTACGGTATGTTGTGGGGTGCCTATGGCAGTTCCTCGCTGAAGCAATGCTTCTCAGCTTCGGCCGAAGCCAACTGGACACGTTTCAAGACTCTGCTCTCACAGGCAGCAAAAGCCTGCCGCGAGGTGTGTCCGCAGGCAAAGATTATTATACATACGGAACGCGCAGGCAAGCCACAGTACACCGTAGACCTCTATAAACGGCTGGCAGCCGTCGACTACGACGTCATCGGACTGAGCTACTACCCCTTCTGGCACGGCGGCCTCGCCACCCTTGGCAACACCCTGAACATGCTGGCACAGAACCTACCCGAGAAGACCGTTCAGATAGTGGAGACAGCCTATTACTATCAGTATCAGCCCGCTGCCAGCAGCAGCTTCACCGACTTTTCCTCGGTGTGGGCCGTCAGTCCTGACGGTCAGGCCGCCTTCGCCAGCAGTCTCATTGACGAGCTGAAGAATCACACCAACGTGAACGGACTCTACTGGTGGTTCCCCGAGGAGAACGGCAATGGCCCCAGAAACGTTGTGCTCAAGGACTGGGTGAACCGCGGACTATGGAACAACACCACCCACCGTGCCCATCCCGGGCTGTATGTGCTGAAAGACTATCTGCCTGCTGATGCTGGCATCGGTGGAAGTCAACTTTCCGCTCCCGATGCTCCCGGTGCTTGGTATAACCTCAATGGTCAGCGGCTCAGCGAGCAGCCAGCCAAGTCCGGCATCTATCTCCATGAGGGCCGCAAAGTGATCATCAGACCGATTCGATAGCTTCCCTGGTCCCATCCCCATGAAACGATTGACATTACTCCTTGTGGCTGTTGCACTGACATGGTCGGGTGCTGCAGCCACATCTCATTTTGAGAAGCAAGGGCAGACCGTGACCGTACGTCCTGACAGCGGACAGGCTCGCGTGGTGCGTCTGCAAATGGTGAACGCAGACATCATACGTGTTCGGGCAACGAGCGACAGTCTGCTGCCCTGGAAGCCCAAGAGTCTAATGATTGTCGACAAGGCGCTGCAGACAGCGACGCCGTTCACCGTTTGCGAACAGGGCGATGACGTGGTGGTGGCCACCGCGTCACTGAAAGCCGTGGTGAGCCAGGCGACCGGTGTCGTGACCTTCTACGACTCCAGGGGCCGCCTGCTCCTTCACGAGGCCGAAGAGGGCGGCAAGCAGTTTCGTCAGTTCACCGTCCCCCCTCGTGAATATGGCTGTGAGGCGATTGCCGACAGCCTGAAGCACGGTATCCAGTGGCACATGGTGTTCGACTCGCCTGCCGATGAGGCCTTCTACGGGCTGGGACAGCACCAGAGCGAGGAATTGAACTTGAAAGGCCGCAACGAAGACCTGTTCCAATATAACACCAAGGCGTCCATCCCCTTCGTCGTGTCGAACAAAGGCTATGGCCTGTTGTGGGACTCCTATAGCTACTGTCGTTTCGGCAAGCCCGACGACTACGCGCAGCTGAACAACGTCTTCCGTCTTTACGACCGCTATGGCAACGAAGGCCACCTGACGGGCATCTACACCGACCGTGACGGCCATCAGATTGTGCGGCAGGAGGACAGTATTTACTACGAGTACGACTGTCCCGCTACCAGTCAGCTGGCTACCCAGACCGAGTCTGGTGGCATCAAGAACCTGCCACAGGGCTTCCGTATGAACGGAGCCAGCGTGGTCTACGAGGGATTCATCGAGCCCAGGACAGCCTTTCCCCAGGAGCACTTGCACGACTATTCCTTCATCCTCTACTATGCCGGCTACGTCACAGTGTATATAGACGGTCGTGAGATAGTGGCCCAGCGATGGCGCACTGCCTGGAACCCCAACGCCTATAAGTTCACTGCCAAGCTGCCCACTGACCGCAAGGCGCAACTGCGCATAGAGTGGTTGCCCGACGGCGACGTAAGCTACTGCGGACTGCGTGTGGCGCCCCCTGTCACCAACGAAGAGCAGCAGCGGCTCAGCATCTGGTGCGAGATGGCACGCGACATGGACTACTACTTCATTGCAGGACAGACCATGGACAGCGTCATAGCAGGCTATCGCACCCTCACAGGCCGCGCTCCCGTCTTTCCCAAGTGGACACTGGGCTACTGGCAGAGTCGCGAACGCTATAAGACGCAAGATGAGCTGTTGCAGACGCTGTCCGAGTTCCGGCGACGCCACCTCACCATCGACAACATCGTGCAGGACTGGAACTACTGGCCCATCGATGCCTGGGGCTCACATCGCTTCGAGGCCTCACGCTATCCCGACCCACAGCAGATGGTCGACTCTGTGCACACCATGCACGGCCGCTTCATGCTCAGCGTGTGGCCGAAGTTCTACGATACCGTAGACAACTACCGTGAGCTCGATGCCAACGGGTGGATATATCGTCAGGCCATCCGCGACGACATTCACGACTGGCTCGGCTTCCGTGGCTCCTTCTACGATGCCTATAGCGAGGAAGCCCGCAAGGTCTTCTGGCGGCAGATGGACGACAACCTCTACACCGGTCTTCCCGGCAAAACGATAATTAGGCAACAGTCAAATAGTCAGTATATAGATGCATGGTGGATGGACGCCTCAGAGCCCAACGTTCGCGACTGCACCCCCATGTGGTATCGCAAAGCCCTCTGCGGCCCCACCGCCCTGGGCACTTCCACCGAATATTTCAACGCCTACGCTCTCGTAAATGCGCAGGCCATCTACGAAGGTCAACGCTCTTCGTCACCCACACTTGCCCCCCACAAGAGGAAGGGCAACATCCCACGTGTCTTCCTTCTCACCCGCAGCGGCTTTGCCGGTCTGCAACGCTACGCCACTGCTACCTGGAGCGGCGACATCGCCACCCGTTGGGAGGATATGCGTGCACAGATGACTGCTGGCATGAACTTCTCGCTTTCGGGCATACCCTTCTGGGGCATGGATCAAGGAGGGTTCTGCGTGGAGAAACGCTACGAGCAGGCACAGCGACTCTTCGATCGCACCGGCCAGGAGAGCGACGATCTGCGCGAGTGGCGCGAGCTGCAGACGCGCTGGGCACAGATGGGTGCTTTCATACCCCTCTACCGAGCCCATGGCCAGTGGCCACTGCGCGAGCCCTGGCACATAGCACCCGAAGGACACCCTGCCTACCAGTCGTTCCAATACTACGACCGTCTGCGTTACCGCCTCATGCCCTATCTCTACTCCATGGCTGGATGGGTGAACCTGAGCCACTACACACCGATGCGAGCTCTCGTGATGGACTATGGCAGTGATCCTGCCGTGCTCGACCTTAAAGACCAGTGGATGTTTGGCCCTGCACTCATGGCATGTCCCGTCAGCCGCGACAAAGCCCGCAGCCGCCCCGTCTACTTCCCACTCCAATGTGGGTGGTACGACTTTTACACAGGCAAGAAAGTCATTGAGGGGGAAAATGAGAGCGGCAGCCAAAACGTCAATCGTCAATTATTTAATCGACGGTTAGTCGTTGATGCTCCCTTAGAGCGCATCCCCGTCTTCGTGCCCGAGGGAGCCATCCTGCCCATCGGCCCCGATATGGAATGGAGCGACCAGAAGCCCGCCGACCCCGTCACCCTATACGTCTATGCCGGCCGCGATGGCACGTTCCTCCTCTACGAAGACGATGGCACCAGCTACAGTTACGAGCAGGGAGCGCGGTCTACCATCCCCGTCAGTTACAACGATGCCACCCGCACCATCACCATTGGCGCACGCCAAGGCTCGTTCCTCGGCATGTTGAAGCAACGCCGCTTCTACGTGGTGCTGGTCACAAAGGAAAGCCCTGCAGCGCCCTCACCCGACGGACAGCCACAGGGCCATGTGGTCGTCTACAAAGGAAAGGCGGTCAGTGTTAAACTCTGAGCGGCAGTCGGTGGTATTGAGGGGAAGGCAACGTGTTCCCAATTCACATTCCTCATTTCACGCATAGCCTTTAGGATCTATGCTCATCTTGCACCTATAGCGCCTTTGGGCCGCTGAACTAGTTGTTTCAAGACGCTTGAATGAAATTATTTCGGGGTGAGAGGCATCAACAACAAGACGCGGGGTCTTGGCGTGACGCAGTCGTGGCTGCCCTGTCTACGGCC
>JAILPA010000129.1 GCA_024690505.1 Prevotella sp. | reverse complement strand
TAAAAATTCTTTCAGTCGCTTCGCGTGATGAAAGCGCTAAAGCGAGTCTTCAGTCTGCTTGTTGCTCTCTCGGCGTGATGGTAACGGTGTTGAGCTGGCGGGCCAGGCGGTCGTGCTGCTCCGGAGTGACCACCACCTCGCAGTCGTGGAGGGTGTGCGACTGGCGGCGTATCAGGTTGGCCACCTTGCGCTTCCACTTCGTGTCGCGGCGATAGTCGCTGCGGTAGGCTTTCTTCATCTTGCGGGGCAGACGTGGGAGCTTGCACTCTATGGTCACGTCGAAGGTCTGTGCGCCTTGTAGCAGCTGCCGCAGCACTTCGTCGGGTTCGGCCTTGACGACGGCGTGGAACGAGATGGGGGATGGCCAACCGCGTTCCGGCTTGCCGTCGTCGTCCTCGTAGGTCAGCATGCCGGGCGAGAGCGTTGCGTGTTCCGCCAGGTGTATCTCCTCCATCGGAGCGTTCATGCCCATCCGCTCAAACTCCTCGACGGGGCAGAAGTATAGCTTGCCCAGTCCTGCGGGTTGTTGCATTGCCTTGTCGGCGACTTCGGAACTGATAAACGGCTTGTCTTCTGTCATATCGCTCTTTCTTATTTTGTCATCGCCTCTTTCGAGCCGAGAAATTAGTTAAAAATTGGATTAAAAATTATTCAGTCTGCCTGACACTTCTCGCATTCTTCAGTTCGGCTGCTACCCGCTTCAGCGAGTGGCGCAGTTTCAGTCCGCTTGCGTCGGGCTTCACCTTGACAATGATGTTCGCCGGCTCTCGGTGGGGTATGCCTCGCATGTCGAGATACTTGACGATGTTCTTCGGGTTCACATGGTCGAGCATGTCGAAGAAATCCTCTTCGTCAACGTGCAGGATGACCTTGCGGTTCTTCCGCTGATTGTCCGTCGGCTTAGGTTCCACCTGAATCACGTCCGCAATGCAAGCGTAGTTGATAGTCAGCTTCGGCATAAGTTCATATCGCTCTTGATTGTTAAAAACTGGCGGACGATGCTGGCACGGCTGAAAGATTTCCGTGGGCCTCACGCTTGCCCACACCGCCCGCCGTCACGTGAGGTTACTCGTTGACCTGTCGGTCGAAGAGTGGCGCGACTCGGCAAAGCTCAAACGAGTTTGGCTTTGCTCTCGCTGCTTCACTCATTAGGGTCGGTCGAGCCGCCGCCATCGGTGCCGCCGCCCTGCTGGTCGTCGGTGCCGCTCTCAGGGTCAGCGGGTGTCGAGGTGGCGCTGTAGGCCACCTTCTGTGCCGACTTCTGCTGGGCGAACTGCTTGGCCAGGTTGGAGCCGATGCGTGCTCCGAGGCTCCACTTCACCATGTCGGCGGTGAGCATCGACTCCTCGGCCACAGTCTTGCCCTGGTACTTCGTGGGGTTGGCCACGACGTCCTTGTCGCTGATGCTGCCGGTGGCGGTGGGGAAGATGCTGACAAGCACGCCGCCGTCAGCTTCGAGCTGCACGCGGTTGTTCTCGCGCACTTCCTCGATGATGATGTTGGCGGCTTCCTCCAGCACGGCCTTGATTTCGGCGGCGCGGCTGATGCCACGGGCCTCTATCTTCTTGGCCAGCTCCTTGTTGGTGATTACGTTGTCTACTACGGCCTGTGCGTAGAACGAGTGCGACATGCCAGCCTGGTTGGTCGTCGGCTTGAACTCGATGATCTGGTACTTGTTCTGTGCCATGATGCTTTGTTGTTTTTGGTGAATAAAATGATGTTAATATTGTGCCCTCGCGGGGCGTTGTTTTCGTCGTCTGCGGAGGGGGTTGACTTTTACCCGCGCTAAAGTGGACTTTTATGGGTGGCTCTCCTTAATGAGAGCCTACCCCGAAAGTTAATCCCCTGTCCGGCGCGGGTCAAGGGCGGCGGTGTCAGACGGTCTTACTCCAGTTGACGTAGTTGTCGAAGAACGTCTCTGTCTCGGCGTAGCGGTGGATGCCGCCGTCCACGGGCTCCTGTGCGAAGTCCTTCTCCAGCGCGTCGGCCAGCATGCGGGCAGCCTTGACGCTACCACGGGCGTACTGCTTTATCTCCACTGTGTCGGCGCTCAGGCCCTCGGAGTTCTTGTGAGCCACTACAGAGGCCATAATCTTCTGCGCTGCCTCTGCGATAAATTCCTTGTAAATCATAATCGTTGAAATTTTAATGTTGTTAATAAACTATGCCTTGCGGCGGTTGTTGTTCAGTGTTTACGATTCTTCTTCCTTGACTGCTTCTGCGCCTTGGCCTTTGCCTTGCACTTCTTCTTGTCGACAGAGCTGGGCGGTGTGTAGTTAGTGTGCCGCCCGAAGCGCTCGTAGTCCTCGTGGCTCAGCTGCTTTAGTCGCTCTTCCGTATCGCCGCCAAGGTTGTCGCGTATGTCGCCCGTCTTGTTGCTGCAGTCGCCGTATGGCGGTTCTACGATGTGGCGGCCGTCACGGTACATGTAGGAAATGCGATAGTCCGTGAGGTCGTGCTGTTCGCCCGACTTGTCGCAAACGCGGCCAAGGATTTCGAGCAGCCGGGCACCATCGGCACGGATAGCTTCCTCGATGTGCTTCGGGAAACCGAAGTCCGAGCTGCTGTCGTAGAGCGTCACCATCCGTTTCTCGCCGTCCACGCCCCAGAAGCCGCCGCCGTCGCACAGGCCGTGGCGAATCTCGTCAGAGGAGAGCAGCGTGCGGTGCATATCGACGTAGCGGGCCCGGAACTCAAAGAGCGCCCCGCGCCTCACGATGACGTACTTCGGCTCCAGATCCTGGCGCAACGGCTCGCGCCATTTCCCGGTTTCCAAGCCATCCCAGCGGGACTCCGTAGGGTTCTGCATCAGTTCCTTGAATCTCTCGTCAATGCCTTTCTCGGCATTCGCCCCGAGCATCTGCTGGAGCTCGTTGTACCTTTGGTCTTGCATAATCTTGTATATTGTTTCATTACAGTTGTTTCACAAACTCGTCGATGTTCTTTATTTCCTTCTCCACAAGGGTGGCCATGAGGGC
>JAILPA010000079.1 GCA_024690505.1 Prevotella sp. | reverse complement strand
AACGGCATCATGTGAAAGTAAGGGAAAATGCCAGGACGTTGTTTGTTTAAACTTCGTCCTGGCATGGAAACCATGATTGGTCTTGGTTCTTTTACTTCAGCAGTTCTGCTGGCAATGTAGGCATGGCACCATTCTGAGTGCAGACGTAGGCAGAGACTTGTACTGCAATGTGGTGAGCCTCGGGAACAGACTTGCCGTTGAGGATGCTACCCACGAACGAGCCGGTGAATGAGTCACCAGCGCCCACGGTGTCAGCAACCTTCACTTTCGGTGTCTCCTGGAAAGACACATGGCCGGGCGTGAAGACGTAGGAGCCATTGGTGCCGCAGGTAAGGACAAGCATGTCGAGGTTGTACTTACCCAGGATGAGCCAGCACTTGTTCTCGATGTCAAGGCCGGGATAACCGAACATGCGGCCAATGAGCACCAGTTCCTCGTCGTTGATTTTTAGGATATTGCAACGCTGGAACGACTCGCGCAGAATCTCCTGAGTGTAGAACTGCTGGCGCAGGTTGATGTCAAAAATCTTCAGGCAGTCGGCGGGTGTGGCGTCGAGGAACTTTTGAATGGTTTCGCGGCTTACCACGTTGCGCTGGGCTAGCGAGCCGAAGCAGACGGCACGGCAATTACGGGCAATCTCAGCGATGTCATCGTCGAAGGGAATGTTGTCCCAAGCCACATTTTCCTTGATGTCGTACGTGGGGATACCCTGCTCATCGAGCTGTACCTGCACGGTGCCAGTGGGATAAGGTACGCGAGGGAGCAGGTCATTCAGATTATGATCCTTCAGTGCCTCTATGGTCTCGTCGGCCAATTTGTCCTCGCCCAGTGCACTCACGGCGATGGTGTTGTCCATTCCAAGGAACTGCCCAGCGTGGTAGGCAAAGTTGGCAGGGGCGCCACCCAGTTTCTTACCTTCGGGAAGTACATCCCACAGGACTTCTCCGAGTCCTACAACGTAGCGAGTAGCCTCACCCCCGCCCCCTCTCGCGGAGGAGAGGGGAGTAGTTACATTCTTCTGTTCCATAATTCAGGTTTTTACGATATTGTTTTTCAATGATTTGTATATTCCTTATTTTTAACGAAGAGTCTACATGCCCCCCTCGCCCTTTGGAGAGGGGCTGGGGGTAAGGCTCCTGATATAAGTAAAGAGATAGGCGACACCCACGGCCATGACCATCACGGCGCCTATCTGCCCCATGGCATCGCTGGCAAAGCCCATGAGCAGGGGGAACACGGTGCCGCCAAAGAGGCCCATGATCATCAGGCCCGACACCTCGTTCTGCTTGTCGGGCATGGAGGTAAGCGCCTGGGCGAAGCACATGGAGAAGATGTTACTATTGCCATAGCCCACCAGGGCGATGCCCACATAGAGAAGCGCCTTTGTGTCGGCAAAGGCCATGAGCGCCATCGAGGCCGCCATCATCACCACGGAGATGATGAAGAAGGTGCGTGTCTGGAGCACGCGCAGGAAGTAGGAACCCGTGAGACAGCCCACAGTGCGGAAGATGAAATAGAGCGATGTGGCAAAGCCTGCCTGATCGAGCGTCATGTCGACACGCTCCATCAGCAGCTTAGGAGCCGTGGTGTTGGTGCCCACGTCGATGCCCACATGGCACATGATGCCCAGAAATGAGAGCAACACCACGGGCACGCCCAACAGACGGAAGCAGTTGGCGAACTGCGTGCCCACAGAGGGCAATTGCTCGCTGGACTTCTCCTCGCCATGGATGGGTGTTGACCACAGCAGCAGCGTGGCAGCCACGCTGATGACGAAATAGATGGCGAAGAGGATGCGCCAGTCAAGTCCGAAGGTGGGAATCAGGGCCTTGTAGCCCCAGCCCGCTATGAGCGGCGCCATAAACGATGCGATGGCCTTAATGAACTGTCCGAAGGTGAGCTGCGAGGCCAGGTTCTTGCCCCCGCTGACCAGCGCCATAAGGGGGTTGAGCGAAGTCTGCATCAGCGCATTGCCAATGCCTAAGAGAGAGAAGGCCACCAGCATCAGGGGGAAGCTGTTGCCAAAGACGGGCAGCAGCAACGACAGTGCCGTCACCACCAGCGAGAGCAGCACCGTGTTCTTCTTGCCAATCTTGTTCATCAGTACGCTCGTAGGCACGCTGAAGATGAGGAACCAGAAGAACACCAGGGAAGGTAGCACGTTGGCCACCGAGTCGCTCAGCCCCTGCTCGTCCTTTACATAGTTGGAGGCAGTGCCTACCAAGTCGACGAAGCCCATGCAGAAGAAGCAGAGCATCAGCGACACTAACGCGAATTTACTGTTTTTTGCCATAATACGTATCTCTTAAGCTTAATAGTTGATTTCATAAACAGTTGCCTTGCCGCCCTTCACCTTTATATTATTATAAGGCTCCGAGGGGAACACGAGGTTGGTCATGGCCATCTTGCCATCGGCATCGAAGGCCTCGATGCTGCAGCGGTCGATGAAGATGCGCAGCTGCTTGATGCTGCCGTAGGTGGGAGCCACGGTGACACAGGGGAACGCCTCGCTGAAGCTCACGTCGCCGCTCTTCGTGCGGTCCATGCTGAAGGTCTGCTTCTGGGCATCGTAGGTCATCGTGACCTGCTCGCCCTTCACATTCGACAGGACAATCTCCGTCTGGTTCTTCATGTCGACCACTATCTCGCAGGCTTCTGTCGGCTTCTTCACTTTGGCTCCGCGGGCTGCCAGCATCTCCTTCGAGGGCACCACGCTGACATAGGTCTCCTCGCCACAGGTGAAGAGGCCCAGGTCACGGGCAATGCTGTTGGCCGAGCGGAACTGCTTCGTGGGCACCTGGTTGGCGTACTGCCAGTTCGACATCCACGCCAGCACCACGCGGCGGTTCTCAGGTGCGTTGTAGAACGACACCGTGGCATAGTGGTCCTTGCCATAATCGAGCCACTTCGTCACCTTCGGCATCGACTCACAGGTGAACTTGTGGCCGTCAAACTGTCCAACGAAGTACTGTGTAGCGCTGCCGCCGAAGGGACCGCCAGGGTTGATGTTGCAGATGAGCACCCACTTGCCGTCAATCTCAAACAGGTCGGGGCACTCCCACACACCGCTGTGGTTGCCATACTCCTGACCGAAGGACGACTCATACTTCCAGGCCTTCAGGTCGGCTGACGAGTAGAGCTGCATCTCCTGCCCCACGGCCAGAATCATCACCCAGCGCTTTGTGGGTTCATACCAGAACACGTTGGGGTCGCGGAAGTCGGGCTTGTCGCTGGTGATGACGGGGTTGCCCTCATATTTCTTAAACGTACGGCCGTTGTCCCTCGACACGGCCATCGACTGCGTCTGGCTCATCCCTGCCGAGGTGTAGAACGCCACCACCTCATTGCCATTGGTGATGCACGAGCCGCTGAAGATGCTGCCCAGCCAGTCGGGCTCGAAGGTCAGGGGCTGTGCCTCCCAGTGCAGCAGGTCTTTCGTTGTGGAGTGGCCCCAGTGCATGTTCTCCCACTGCGAGCCGTATGGGTTATACTGATAGTAGAGATGCCACACACCGTCTTTGTAGAACATACCGTTGGGGTCGTTCATCCAACCGTAGAGCGGTGTGTGATGGTAGAGTGGGCGGAAGCGCTCGCGGTTTGCAGTGTCAAACGTGTCGGCGAACCTCATCTCCTTCCAGCATACAAACTCGCCCACGGCACCCTTCTGGCGGCGGTCGCCGTGGAACTCGATGTCCATCAGACGTGCCCCCTTCAGCTCGTAGGGCACCCAGTAGTCCACACGGTCAACGGCCAGCTTCACGTTCAGCCGCTGCACCATCTCGTTCTTGCTGTCGAGCACGGCAATAGATGCTATCTCCTCCGTCTCCTGGACGGGCATCAGAATGTACTTCTTGCTCTGCTCCAGGCGCAGCATGGTGTGTTTCTCACCCAGCACCAAGGGCGTCACCTGTGCCTGGGCAAGGGTGAGCGTCATGATTGCCATCAGTGTCAGAAATAATTTTTTCATGTTGTT
>JAILPA010000066.1 GCA_024690505.1 Prevotella sp. | reverse complement strand
AGCTTTAGAAACTTGAATAGCTGACAGCTAAACTAAAATAGCTGACCAACAATGCCCCGCCCTTCTCCCCTCACTTCAAGGGGAAAGGCTACGGGTAGGGATTCTGAGGAATGAGAAATGAGAAATGAAGTCGGAATCTCTGATTATACTGACAAGAAAACATATCCAGAACGGTGAATTGTGGTTAGCGGACAGTAATCATTCCAAAACAGTTCAAACGGTCTTGAACTTTTAGTCCGAAGCCGTTCGGACTCTCAGTTCAAAAAGGTTTCGGACTCTCAGTTCAAAGCGGCTTCGGACTGCGAGTCCGACGGCCTCGGACTGGCAGTCCGAAGGCCAAAAACTGCGAGTCCGGAGGCTTCGGACTGTAAAAGCGGTATAAGAGGGCACTACGAGAGACGTATTCCGACCTGTAAAGCGGCGACCTAAGACCATGTGCAAAACGCTGTGGCACAGTCAGTAAGACCCTGGAATAAAAAAAAAGAAGCCGTTCGTTTGCCCCACTCCCGTTTTTTTCTTACCTTTGCACCATAATCCATAATCAAACGAAAGACCATGGCAAAGAAAGACGGCAACGAACTGACCCCAATGATGAAGCAGTTCTTCGACTTGAAGGCCAAACATCCCGACGCGCTGCTGTTGTTTCGCTGCGGTGACTTCTACGAGACCTATTGCGACGATGCCATCATCGCCTCACGCATACTCGGCATCACGCTCACCAAACGCAACAACGGCTACAACAAAGGCGATGAGATGGCGGGATTCCCCCACCACGCCCTCGATACCTATCTGCCTAAACTCGTCAGGGCCGGCAAACGGGTGGCTATCTGCGACCAGCTGGAAGATCCTAAGCTGACAAAGAAACTCGTGAAGCGCGGCATCACTGAACTGGTGACGCCGGGTGTAGCCATGAGCGACAACGTGTTGAACTACAAGGAGAACAACTTCCTGGCCTCTGTCCACTTTGGAAAAGCCGCTTGTGGTGTCAGCTTCCTCGATATCTCTACGGGCGAATACCTCGTTGGCGAAGGTACTTACGACTATGTGGAGAAGCTACTGAACAACTTCCAGCCGAAGGAGGTGCTCTACGACCGCGACCGTCGTCAGGACTTCATTCGCTACTTCGGCACCCGCTTCGTGAACTACGAGATGGACGACTGGGTGTTCACCGAACAGACAGCCATGCAAAAGCTGCTGAAGCACTTCCAGGTGAAGAACCTCAAAGGCTTCGGCGTGGACCATCTGCACAGCGGCATCGTTGCCTCAGGAGCCATCTTGCAGTATCTTGAGATAACCCAGCACACACAGATAGGCCATATCACCCGTCTGCAACGCATTGAAGAGGAGAAATACGTCCGGCTCGATAAGTTCACCGTCCGCTCGTTAGAGTTAGTGCAGCCCATGCACGACGACGGCCGCTCGCTGCTCAGCGTAGTCGACCACAGCGTGTCGCCCATGGGCAACCGACTGATGCGCCGCTGGCTAGTGTTCCCCCTGAAGGAGCGAAAGGCCATCGAGGAGCGTCTCGACGTGGTCGACTACTTCTTCCGCCATCCCGACTTCCGCTCACTGGCCGACGAGCAGTTGCACCGCGTGGGCGACCTGGAACGCATCATATCGAAGGTAGCCGTGGGTCGTGTGAGTCCTCGCGAGGTGGTGCAGCTGAAGGTGGCCCTGCAGGCCATCGTGCCCCTGAAGGCGGCTTGCCTGGGAAGAAATTCTGAGTATTCTGAAAATTCTGACTGTTCCGAAAACTCTGATTACTCAGGAAACCCCATCATCCGGCGCATTGGCGAGCAGCTGAACCTGTGCGAGACTATCCGCGACCGCATACACCGCGAGATTGATAACGACCCGCCACAGCTGGTGCAGAAAGGCGGCGTGATTCGCAACGGCGTGAATGCCGAACTCGACGAGCTCAGACAGATTGCCTACAGCGGAAAGGACTATCTGCTGCAGATACAGGAGCGCGAAGCCCAGCAGACGGGCATACAGTCGCTGAAGATAGGCTACAACAACGTGTTCGGCTACTATCTGGAAGTGCGCAACACTTATAAGGACAAAGTGCCGCAGGAGTGGGTGCGCAAGCAGACGCTGGCACAGGCCGAACGCTACATCACGCAGGAACTGAAGGAATACGAGGAAAAGATTCTGGGAGCTGAAGAGAAGATTCTGTCGCTCGAAGCAAAGGTGTTCACCGACTTAGTGATCGCCATTCAGCAATTCATCCCGCAGATACAGACCAACGCCGTACTGCTGGCCAACCTCGACTGTCTGCTCTCGTTTGCGAAGACGGCTGAGGAACACCACTACGTGCGACCAGTCATCGACGATGACGACGTCATCGACATCCGTCAGGGACGCCACCCGGTCATCGAGACAGAGCTGCCTATCGACGAGCCCTACATCCCCAACGACGTGAGGCTCGACCAGGAGCACCAGCAGATAATCATCATCACCGGTCCGAATATGGCTGGTAAGTCGGCTCTGCTGCGCCAGACGGCACTCATCGTACTGATGGCCCAGGTGGGCTGCTTCGTGCCCGCAGAGGCCGCGAGAATAGGTCTGGTGGACAAGATTTTTACCCGCGTAGGCGCCAGCGACAACATCTCGCTGGGTGAATCGACGTTCATGGTCGAGATGACCGAGGCGGCCAGCATACTGAACAACGCCACACCGCGCTCGCTGGTGCTCTTCGACGAGCTGGGCCGCGGCACGTCCACCTACGATGGAATCAGCATCGCGTGGGCCATCGTAGAGTATCTGCACGAACAGCCTCGTGCCCAGGCTCGCACACTCTTCGCCACTCACTATCACGAGCTGAACGAGATGGAGAAGAACTTTACTCGTATAAAGAACTACAACGTCAGCGTGAAGGAGGTCGACGGACGGGTTATCTTCCTGCGCAAACTGGTGCGAGGCGGCTCAGAACACAGTTTCGGTATTCACGTGGCCGATATTGCGGGGATGCCGCGCAGCATCGTGAAACGGGCGGGAATCATCCTGAAACAGCTCGAGAAGGCATCGCCCGACCCCTCGAAAGGCAACGGCGAGGTGCGTGTGGGCAAGCCTACCAACGAGATTGCCAACAGCCGCGAGGGGATGCAGCTGTCGTTCTTCCAGCTTGACGACCCCGTGCTCTGTCAGATACGCGACGAGATTCTGGGCCTCGACATCAACAACCTGACGCCCGTGGAGGCCCTGAACAAACTGAACGACATCAAGAAGATAGTCGGCGGGAAGTGACGCGGAAAACAATCATGCCGCGCTTCTACGACAGCGCAAGCATCCGCTCAATAGGCTTCACGGCGTCGACAGCAATGTCGGGGTCAATCTCCACCTGCGGCCACTCGTACTTCAGGCAGTTGTATATCTTCAGCAGCGTGTTCATCTTCATGTACTCACACTCGTTGCACGAGCACTCCAGGCCGCTCTCGCTGATTTCCGGCGGCACAGGGATAAACTCCTTGTCGGGACAAGAGCGTTGCAGTTCGTGCAGTATGCCAGCTTCGGTAGCCACGATGTACTGTGTGGCGGCGTTCTCACGAGCATAGCGCAGCATGTCGGCCGTGCTGCCTTTCACGTCGGCAACAGCCAGGACGGGAGCCTTACACTCGAGGTGAGCCATCACCACGGCATCAGGATACTGCTGTTTCAGTTTCAGGATGGCATCCACAGAGAAGCGCTGGTGGACATGACAGCCACCATTCCACAGCAGCATCTGGCGTCCCGTCACGCTGTTGATGTAGTTGCCAAGGTTATAGTCAGGGCCGAAGATGAGCTTCGCATCCTGCGGCAACTGGTCCACTACCCTCTTCGCATTGCCACTTGTCACCACCACATCCGTCAGGGCTTTCACAGCGGCGGTGGTGTTGACGTAGCTCACCACTTGATAGCCAGGATGTTCATCCTTGAATTTCTTCAAGTCCTCAGCCTTGCAACTGTCGGCCAAAGAGCAGCCAGCATTGAGGTCTGGACACAGCACCATCTTGTCGGGGCTCAGCAGCTTGCACGTCTCGGCCATGAAATGCACACCACACATCACCATCACCTTCGCATCGGTGTCGGCCGCCTTGCGGGCCAATGCCAGGGAGTCGCCCACGAAATCGGCAATCTCCTGTATCTCGCCAATGGTGTAGTAATGGGCCAGAATGACGGCCTGCTTCTCCTCGCACAGTCTGCGGATGGCTGTCTGAAGGGACTTCGTATCGGTGTCCCCTACCCCGTTTTCACAGAAAGGCTCATCAATGAAACCTTGTTTCTTCCATTCTTCTTTTATCATAGTGATTCGTTGTTTGTTTGGTCGTTATTATTTGATTAAATCAAAATTACGTTTCTCTTGCGTCAAAGTTACGTTTCTCTTGCGTCAAAGTTACGTTTCTCTTGAATCAAAGTTATGCTTCTCTTGCGTCAAAGTTACGCTTCGTAAAATATGCTCTGTTTCAGCAGTGCTCAATCCGAATAGTTTGCAGACATACGCATCGGTCTCATTCAGCATATCTTGAGTGGCTCCACTCATGGTCATCTGCTCCGCCATATTGCTCAACCAGGCATCTTCCTTGGGCTTAAGCAGCGGAAACGGCAATTTGCGAAGGTTGCCCTGCAGCACCTTCAAGTCGGGGAAATGCAGCTGATAGTAAAAACGATAGAGCGACGAGTTGAGCAATGCCATGACACTAAGAGCGGATAATCCTTCCACTGACGGTATGAGAATATTGGCACTATTGAGGCACAGCCGCTGGCATGGGTCGTAGGCCACAACAGGGTAGGGCGCTATGAAACGATAGACCAGCTTTGCGGGTGCCCTGTAAAGATGCTCCGGCGCACTCTGCTGGAACGCCTGCGGTTCATATTGGAGGTATGCTGAGGGTTCTGATATGCAGTATGGCTGAATGTCGCGCCCCGTGATGACCGGCTCGACATGGTGGTCGGCCTTGGACAGTACTCTGCGCCGGTTGTCGCCTGTCACTATTCCAAGAGCCCATTGGCTGTGGCTCAGGTCATCGTGTCGATGGCGTTCCATCTTGTCAACAATAGCTTGGTCGATAGGGCTCAAGGGCATGAAGACAATACGTCCGCAACGTCTGTTGTCAAGGGTAAGCACAACCTCGCAGCTATTGTTGTCGCTTTTCAATGAATAACGTTGACTTTCTGCCTTGAGAGGGCTCAGAACGATGCTGAAGCAGCTGGTGAAGACACCGTTGAAACGGGTGGGGTAGAGTGAAAGACGGATAATGCCAGTATGCTCAATGATAAACTTCCTTAAGCCCTGATGTCTGTCTATCTTCAGCAGGGAGGCAGGCAAAAGGAATCCTACGCGTCCTGTGGGCTTGACAATGGCTAAGGAACGCATGAGAAACAGCGATGCCCGTTCATTGGTCTTCAGGTCTGATAAACAGGCTTGGTGAGCGATTTCCTTGTCGGCTCCCCAAGGTGGATTGGTGTAGATGTAATCCGGAGAGGGAAGGGTAGGGGTGAATGACGACACACGAAAATCATTCGAGAGGAAGTCGGCACAGAAGATGTGAGGTGTGAAGACTACATCCGAATACTTCACCAGCAGGTTCGTAGTGGCAATCATCACGGCCACGGCGTCATTGTCTATGCCATAAAGATTGCTGGGATTGGCAGTTCTGACGCGCAGCAAGAAGGCTCCGCTGCCACAACAAGGGTCTAAGAACGTTTCACCGGAAGCAAGGGTCAGATCATCCAACATGTCGTTCACCATGGCCAATGAGGTATAATAGCAGCCATTGGAGATTCGTTCACCCTCGGTGAGTAACGACTGATAGACGAATCCCAGCACGTCGCTCTCGTCGGTCCACGCCTGTTCAGGAACGTTCACACCGTCCACCACATGATAGCGGAAAGCGGAAAAGGCTTGCCGGACATGTGGCTTATCCCACAGGCGGTGATACAGCAGACAAGAACGGCAAAGCGAATACATCACGTTGCCGACAGGATGGGGCATTTCGTTCACCAGCTTCAGCAACTGCACGGCAACCGACGAGGCAGCATACGACGTAGTCATAATCCTACGCGTCGACAGCATCTTGTTAGCCCGACTGGTTAGTCGGCCAGACGCATCGGTATGCAGTCGCTGCCAGTTGTTGCGTGTTGCCTTGCTGATGGTTTTCAACATCACATTATATTGTTATTGTTTGTTTTTATTTTGAAAAAGAATGAATGAAGAGTATGATTTGCCGTTGATAAGTTCAAAACTTTCTTCGTTTTTTCTTGCATATTCCGTTTTCCACTTGGAAGAAACGGTTGTCAACACTCGGTGTGCAATCTTTCTCGCTGAAAATAAGCACGGTAGTCATCTTATCCACATTCTTCTAATCTGGTGCAAAATTACTAAGTTTATATTATTTTCACGCAAAAAAGCGTGGAAAAGTGCAGAAAAACATGAGTAAAACGTTGTTTCTTTCCACGGCTTGGGAAGGGTCGGTGGTTATTAACAGAGTTATTCGATGGTTTTCCACAAAGTTATCCACACTGATTTCAGAGGTTTGGTAGTTGCGACATGAGTATGTCCCAAACGGCGATGATGTGGCAGACAGAGCCAGCCAGTACGAAGAAATGAAAGACGGAGTGCATATAGCGGCGGTGGTTGAAGCTGTAGAAGACGGCTCCGGTGATGTAGCATACACCTTCGGCCACAATCCAGCACACGGCCTTGGTGTCGACGGCATGAATTAGCGGGCCAAATGCCACCAGTACTGAGAGTCCCATGAGCACGAAGCAGAGGGTCTCTAAGTGTGAGTGTTCTTTCAATCGGATGAAGCTGACCACCGTACCGATGATGGCTGCCGTCCACACAAAGATGAATAGACCCCAGCCCCACATGCCTTCGCCTCGTAGTACAGTGAGAGTGATGGGCGAGTAGCTGCCTGCTATGTGCCAATAGATGGCGGCGTGATCCCACCGACGCAATCGTTCTTTCCATAGGCTCTTTGCTGGCAGCGCGTGATAGGTCGTGGAGGCTACGTAGCTGCCAAGCATACCAAACAGATAAAGGGCCACACCCAGTGCGGCCCAGTTGCTGTGCAGTTTTATGACAATGGTGATGAAGAAGATGCCCACTACTACACCCAGCGCAATGCCTGCAGCATGTGACCAGGTATTCCATTGCTCTTCGTGTTTAGTATAGCGGATGGACATGGTGCTCACTTACTCATTCATCGCTAAGTACGAAGTCCAACTGACGCTTCTCTACGTTGGCACGTGCCACTTTTATTCTCAGGGCGTCGCCCAGCTGGTACTTCTTGTGATGACGCCGGCCTATGAGCTGAACGTTTCGTTCGTCGAACTCATAGTAGTCGCCGTCGAGGTCGTGCATACCTATCAGGCCCTCGCAGTGGTTCTCGTCAATCTCGCAATAGATGCCGTAGCTCTGTACTCCGCTGATATGCGCATCGAACTCCTGTCCCACTTTGTCGGCCATGAACTCCACCATCTTGTACTTGATACTGTCGCGCTCGGCGTTCTGAGCAGTCTGCTCCATCTCGCTGCTGTGTTCGCACAGCTCTTCGTAGTGCTCCTGACTGGCGCTGCGACCACCCTCTTGATAGCGGGTGAGCAGTCGGTGAACCATGGTGTCGGGGTAACGGCGGATGGGTGAAGTGAAGTGTGTGTAGAAATTGAATGCCAGACCATAGTGGCCGATGTTGTGGGTGGAGTACTTTGCCTTCATCATTGCCTTCAGAGCCATGGTCTCTATCAGTTTCTGTTCGCGCTGACCATCGGCGTCGGCCATCATCTTGTTCAGGCTCTTGGCAATGGCGCTGCGGGTGCCTTCCGTCTTAATCTTATAGCCGAAAGGAGCCACCACCATGCGCAGGTTCTCGAGTTTCTGTGGATCGGGCTGGTCGTGGATGCGGTAGACGAAAGTCTTGGCTTTCGTGCCCTTACCGTTCTTGCCGCCTTTTCCTGCCTTTTCAGCACTGGAAGAGCCTCCGACGTTGCCTATCATCTCGGCCACGGTGCGGTTTGCAAGAAGCATGAACTCCTCGATGAGCTGGGTGGCAAGGGTGCTCTTCTTGAAGTAGCAGCGCGTGGGGTGACCGTCGGCATCGACGTCGAAATGCAGTTCCTCGCGGTCGAACTTCACGGCGCCGTTCTTGAATCGACGCTCACGCAGCTTCTGTGCCATATCGCTGAGCAGTCGCAGCAGGTCGGCAAAGGCTACTGAACCATCGTCCTTCCTGTCGAGAATTTGCTGTACCTCCTCGTAGGCAAAGCGGCGGTCGCTGCGTATGACGGTATGGGCCAGGTGCCACTCCTTGATGTTGGCGTCTTCATCGAGCACGAAGATGACGCTGTAACAGAGTTTTTCCTCATCGGGACGCAACGAGCAGATGAAGTTGCAGAGGCGTTCGGGAAGCATGGGGATGGTGCGGTCGACCAGATAGACACTCGTAGCACGCTGCTCGGCCTCGCGGTCGATGACGCTTCCCTCGGTGACGTAGTGGCTGACGTCGGCAATGTGTACGCCAACTTCGTAAAGCTTCGGTGATTGTGACTTGGGGTTCGACACTTGCCGGATGCTCAGCGCATCGTCGAAGTCCTTGGCGTCGGCAGGGTCGATGGTGAAGGTGAGCACATCGCGAAAGTCCTCGCGGCGGGCAATCTCCTCTTCGCTGATGTCGGGGCTGAGCTTGTTGGCAGCGTCCTCAACCTTCTTCGGATATTTGTAGGGCAGTCCGTACTGGGCCAGGATGGCGTGCATCTCCACGTCGTTCTTACCCTGTTCGCCCAGGACATCGATGACTTCGCCAATGAGGTTCTTTGACTCCTTCGACGGCCATTGGGTGATTTTTACCACGGCTTTCTGACCAGTCTTGCCGCCCTTCAGTTTCTTCTTCGGGATGAGCACGTCTTGAGCGAAGGTATTGCCCTCGGTGATGAGGAAGGCATAGTCCTTCTCGACCTGCAAGATGCCTACGGCCTGGTCGCGCTTACGCTCCAGAATCTCGGTGACGATGGCCTCCTTGATGTGGTTCTCTCGGCGTGCCATCATGGCCACACGGACGCGGTCGCCACCCATGGCAAACATCGAGTTGCGCTCGGAGACAAAGATAGGCTTGCCGCCGTCGTCGGGCAAGAACGAGTTTTTGCCGTTGGCCTTGCGGATGAATGTGCCCTCTTGCACCTGTGTCTTGAGGTTGAGGCGATAGACATTGTTCTCCGGCTGACTGAGATAGTCGTCCCAAGCCATCTCGTCGAGCACATCGACGGCCAGCATCTTGGATGGGTGTGTGTCAAGATGGAGAGCCTTGAAAATCTGTTTCAGTGTAAAGCTGTCGCCAGGATGGGCCTGGAACAGGGCCTGCAACGAATCGGCCACCTGACGCTTCGACAGCCGCTTTCCTCCTTTTTTATTTCCCATAGTAGTATGTGTTAGTGGTTCTTAGTTTTCGGCAAAGATACGAAAACTTTTCATAACATGCAACTTTTTCTATAAAAAAGGTAATGAAAGGGCCCTACGGCGAATTGATATTTTTGCTGCAACAGGCACCTTGCAAACCTGTTGTAAACTGTGAAATTTGTTTACATGGATAATTTCACAAAAAGGGTAGTGCCGCTTTGAAAATGGAAAAGCACCGCTTTTTTGCTCTCAAAGCGGTGCTTTTCCACCCTTAAAGCGGTGCTTTTCCAAAAGTCCCGTTGCGAGACTGTTTCCGTGAATTAGAATTTTCATTACATTATTCCGCCCCTATTGATTTAGCGGACAGCAATCATAAAGGTTCTTCCGCTTTTTCAGTTGGTCGAGCCATTATTCGCTAATGACTCGACCAACTGAAAAAGCGGAAGAACCGAAAATCTTTCAAAACATTGGGTAGGACGGCGTCAGTCTATCTGCTGGTCGTAGCCGCCGAAGCTGTTGTTGTCGTCGTCGCTGCCTTGTCCGTCCTCGCGTTCGCGGTCAGGACGTTTCTTCTGCATCATGTTGCCGAAGTTCCACGTCAGCTGCAGGTTGATGCGCGGGTCGCGCCAGTTCTTCTGGTGACGCCAGAAGGTGGGGCCCTCGGTGTAATTCTCGAAGTGCTGCGTATCGAAGACGTCGCGCCAGTTCAGAGCCAGGGCAAACATCTTGTTGAAGAACGTCTTGCGGATTCCTAAGTCGAGGCTGCCGTTGGCTTTACGATGGCCCTGGGTGATGACCGAGCGAGAGCGGTAGTTGCCTGTTGCCTGCATGGTGATGCTATACGGCAGGATGACGCTGGCCAGCACACGGGCGTTCCATGCAAAATTCTCGTTGCCCTCGCCGCTCACGTTCTGACCCTCCACGATGGTATGGAAGCCGTCCAGCTTGTAGTAGTAGGCATTGATGGTGGTGGTGAGATCGAGAATGCGCCACAGCTTGTCCTTCAGTATCAGCTCGCCGCCAGCACTCTGACTCTTGGCCACGTTCAGGTTGGTCATGTACATCACTGTCTGTCCGTCGTACTCTCCCTGATAGCGGATGCGCTGCATCACGTCTGTGGTGGGACGATAGTAGGCACCGATGCTCAGCGTGTGTTCGGGCCACGTCTTTAGGTAGTTCACCGAGAAGGAGTTGGTGTATTCTGGGGTGAGCTGTGGATTACCAAACTCAATCATCGAGGCGTCGCGGGTGTTCTTGAACGAGTTCAGCTGTCCGCCCCACGGTCTGCGCAGACGACGAGTGTAGTTCAGCTGAATCTGCGATGTCTCGGTCAGCTCGTAGTTCAGGAAAAGAGATGGGAAGAGTTGGAAGTAGTCCTTCTTGAAGGGTGTCTCCGTCTGGTAGTAGTCTATGCTCTTGGTGTCCACCTTCCAGTATTCGCCGCGCATACCGGCCATGACGCCCAGACGTCCGAACTTCATGTTGGCAGAGGCATAGAGGGCGTGGATGTTGTTGTCGTAGATGAAGCGATTATAGAAGAAGGGGTCTTCCGCAAGCCGCGCATCATTGGTGGCCAGTCGCTGTGCTGCGCCAATGGTGCTGTACTCGAAGCTGCTTTGCGGTGTGTTCTCGTGGGCATAGCGTCCGTTGTATCCAGCCTCCAGCTTCAGGGTTTCGTTCACCTGGTTCTCGTACTCTACCTTGGCCTCCCAGTTGCGGTTGTTCAGGTCCATGGGTCTATACTGATACGAGTAGGAAGCGGGCAGCGTGAGGTCGGTGTACGTGGTGTCGTTCAGGTATTCGTTCGAGCCGTCGCTGTTCCATTTGTTGAAGCTCAGCGAGGCGTCGAGCTTGTGGGTTCCCCGTTCGTTGAACTTATGGGTGAAGCTCAGTTCGGCATTGTACATGTGGTTCTTTCCGTCGCCCCAAGTCTGTCGGCGCAGTGTGCGATTGGCTACCTTGCCGCCCTGAGCATTATACGTTCCATACTCATAGGTAGTAAGGTTATCGTTCGAGCGGTTGCCGTGCATCATCATTCCCGTGAGCGACAGGTCGTCGTTGTCGGTGAGATGGAAGGTCAGTCCGGCGCGTGAGAAGATGCCACCGCCGTGGTTGTTGTTCTCGCCTTCACTCATCTGGTAGCTGTTGAAGGGGAGTCCTTCGCCGGCACGGTAGCGCTGTTCACTCTCGTTGCCGCCGTTGCCCTTGCGCTTGCGATAGCCCAGGTTGGCATAGGCGTCGAACCACTTGCTGCTGTAGTTGATGTTGCCGCCTACGTTCCAGCCTTTCTGGTTGTTCACGCCGGTTTGCAGCGAGCCATAGTAGCCGGCACGGCGGTCGCGCTTCAGCACGATATTGATGATGCCGGCGGTGCCTTCGGGCGAGTATTTGGCGCTGGGATTGTCGATCACCTCGATGCGCTCGATGCTCTCGGCGGGAATCTGCTGCAGTATCTCAGCACGGTTGTCGCTGGTGAGTCCGCTGGCCTTGCCGTTGATCCACACCTCCACGCTCGAGTTGCCGCGAAGGGAAATCTCGCCGTCGGTGGTCACCTCAACGCTGGGGATATTCTCAAGCAAGTCGCTCACCGAGCCGCCGGCCGCCGCCAGCACCTGGTCGACGGTGAAGGTCTTGCGGTCTACCTCCAGCTTCATCTGCGAGCGCTGGCCTACTACCTGCACCTCGCCGATGTTGCGGCTGTCCTCGCTCATGTAGATGGCGTTGTAGTGAACGGTGCGTTTCTGAGGGGTAATCTGGAACTTACGGCTTACTGTCTTGTAGCCAATGAACGTCAGCTGCAGCGTGTACTGTCCGTCCTTCAAACCGCCAATGTTGAAAGCACCTTTCACATCGGTCACACCGCCGCCTGCCATACGTCCGTTGGCATCGGTCACCGTTACATTCACAAACTGCAAGGCTTCGTCACCTTGCTTGTCGAGCACGTGGCCTCTCACCACGCCCTGAGCCTGCATCCCGACGGCTGTCAGGATGAAGAGCAAAAATACAAAGAATCGATTCATAGTGAAACTATGACGCAGAGTCATCAATGTGGTTTAATGTTGAAATAGGAAAATAATGCTCGTCTGTTGCTCTGTGTTGCGTAAAGTGCCGCTTTGCTCACAGCAAAGTGCCCCTGTGCGTTGTGCACAGTTATGCTTTTGGCGACCGAATATTATGCTTTTGACAGCCGAAAGCTATGCTTTTAGTCGAGTTCGAAGGCTAATAATAATAAAGAAGGCCTACTGCATCTGTCGAATGCGTAAGCCTTCTTTTGTCAATCATCGCAAGACATCTCATCTGCAATGAAGTTCGAATAATAGAATTTTTATAAGAACTCTCTCTATTTGTTAATTTATTTCTTAATGCAATTTTATCGCATCAGTAGTATTATTAACGTGAGTTCGATATAAGGGCTACGCAATTAGCCTGCTTTCGTCAATGATTTCAATGTTCATTGCCGGCTTTTTTGGCAACAGGTTATAGGCAATGAGGCCTGCAAAGAGATTGGTGGCGAAGTTGTCAATGGAACGGTGCCTGGTATGCTCAATCTGACAGACGTTCTTAAGCTCGTCGTTTACCGTCTCAATGACTGAGCGCTTTCTGAGCATAATCTTGTCGTAAAGGTTCATCAGCGAGTTCTTCATGTTCTTCCTGATCTTCGTCACCAGGTGCAAGTCATCCACGAAGAGCATCTCAAAGAGGTCCTGGCTGATGTACCCCCTGTCTGCAAACAGCTTTCCGAAGAGTTTCTCCGTAAAGTTCCTGTTCTTCAGCGGCTCCCTGTCGTCCACGTTCCCCGGCGTCAGCTGCCATTGTATAATCTCACCCTTGTCATTGATGACCAGATGCAGCTTGAAGCCATAGAACCATCCCATCGTACACTTGCCTTTGGCCGCCCAGCCCTTCATGGTCTTGTGCATGTGCATCCGCTTGATGTGGCACGATACCAGCGGAGTGGAGTCGATGATGGAGATGCCAGTGCACTTGCCGAGGGCGCAGGTCTGAAGGAACAGCAGGAGGTGCAGGCCCATCTGGGCCTGACGCTCCACGAAGCGATTGTACGAAACGGTATGGGGGAATTCCTTACGCATGTGCTGGCAGACATATCCGAGGTAGAACGACTTCAGATCACGGAAATGCTTCGTATGGAACAATACCAGTATCGTCATCACCTCGCTATCTGACAGACGGCAGGGACGGTTGCGATGCCGCTTACCTGGGACCTCGATCAAGTGTTTTTTCAGCTCAGGAGCAAAAAACTTGCAGAATTCGTCGAGAATACAGAAAATTTCTATTAAATTTGCAGCCGTCATAGGAGTGGATGTTATTTGTATCTGTTTGATTTTCACCTATAAAGGTACAAAAAATATTTCACTCCTACAACTTTTTGGACACTTTTCTTACATCGAACTCACGT
>JAILPA010000039.1 GCA_024690505.1 Prevotella sp. | reverse complement strand
TACGATGGGAGGGGAGCGGCTACCGCCCTGTTCGCTTGATAGCAAGCCGCATGGCGTTCCCCCCGCATGGCACTCCCCTCCCATCGTAGGGGAGGGGCAGGGGTGGGGTCAGTAATTAAATCATTCTTTGGGGTAGTTTGGAGCTTGCGAAACTTGAAGAATTCTTACAGAACCTGACAAAGTGACGCCTCAATTCCTGCATGAAAGAATTGAGGCGTCACTCTGTCTTTTTTCTTATGCCGTCAGTCGCTCCGTGTCTGTCCTAAATCACCCATAAGGATGATTCCTGTTTCAGGCTTATTTCTTGTCGTAGGCGTGGACGGGGTAGTCGATGGTGTAGTGCAGACCGCGGCTCTCCTTGCGCTCCAAGGCGAAGCGTGTGATGAGGTAACCCACGTTGATCATGTTGCGAAGCTCGCAGATGTCGCGACTGGCTTTCACCCGCTTGAACAGGCGCTCGGTCTCCTCGTAGAGCATGTCGAGCCGGTCCCAGGCGCGGTGCAGGCGCAGGTCGCTGCGAACGATGCCCACGTAGTTGGCCATAATCTGGTTCACCTCGCGTACACTCTGTGTGATGAGCACCTTCTCCTCGTTGGTCATCGTGCCCTCATCGTTCCATTCGGGCACCCGCTCGTTCCAGTCGTACAGGTCGACGTGCTTCACCGAGTCCTTTGCTGCGGCATCGGCATAGACCACCGCCTCGATGAGCGAGTTCGATGCCAGGCGGTTGCCGCCGTGCAGACCTGTGCACGAGCATTCGCCAATGGCATAGAGGCGCTCGATGGACGACTGTCCGTTGAGGTCAACCTTGATGCCGCCGCACATGTAGTGGGCAGCGGGGCGCACGGGGATGTAGTCGGTGGTGATGTCGATGCCCATCGACAGGCATTTCTGGTAGATGTTGGGGAAGTGGTGGCGTGTCTCCTCGGGGTTCTTGTGGGTCACGTCCAGGCAGACGTGATCCAGACCGTGAATCTTCATCTCCTTGTCGATGGCACGGGCCACGATGTCGCGTGGTGCCAAGCTGAGGCGCTCGTCGTATTTCTGCATGAACTCCTCGCCGTTAGGCAGCTTCAGTATGCCGCCGTAGCCGCGCATGGCCTCGGTGATGAGGTAGGCGGGGTGCGTCTCGTTGGGGTTGTGGAGCACGGTGGGGTGGAACTGTACGAACTCCATGTCCTGCACTGTACCCTTGGCACGATAGACCATGGCGATGCCGTCGCCCGTGGCAATGACGGGGTTGCTCGTGGTGAGATAGACCGCGCCGCAGCCGCCCGTACAGATGACGGTGACCTTAGCCAGATAGGTGTCGACGCGCTCTTCGGGGTTCAGCACGTAGGCACCGTAGCACTGGATGTGGGGCGAGCGGCGGGTGACGCGAACGCCCATGTGGTGCTGGGTGATGATTTCCACGGCGAAGTGGTTCTCCTTCACCGTGATGTCAGGACAGGCCCGCACGGCATCCATCAGCCCGCGCTGAATCTCGGCACCCGTGTCGTCGGCATGGTGCAGGATGCGGAACTCCGAGTGGCCGCCCTCGCGGTGCAGGTCGAACGTGCCGTCGTCCTTGCGGTCGAAGTTCACACCCCAGTTCACCAGCTCTTGTATCTGCTCGGGGGCGTTTCTCACCACCTGCTCCACGGCTTGGCGGTCGCTGATGTAGTCGCCTGCTATCATCGTGTCCTCGATGTGCTTGCCGAAGTTGTCAAGCTCCAGGTTCGTCACACTGGCCACGCCGCCCTGGGCAAAGCTCGTGTTCGCCTCGTCGAGGCTCGTCTTGCATATCATACACACCGTGCCCTTCTTCGCACGGGCCACCTTCAGGGCGTAGCTCATGCCTGCCACCCCTGCTCCGATAATCAGAAAGTCGTACTTGTAGACCATGGTTTTAAGTTTTATGGTGCAAAGGTAGTGCAAACCGAATGAATAACCAAATTATTTTGAGATTTTTTGAGGCGCAGCCCGCCTTCAGCCCCAGGCCATAGCTAGGAAAGCAACGAGTGAAATGCAAAAGGGATGCTGCTTCTCCTTTTGTAAAAATAATCCGAGGAAAGTTTGGCGCTCTGTGGATTATTGCTTAACTTTGCAAACAGATGTGCAAATGAGCAAAGCGAAAAGAACGAACTAGATTACGGCTATGGATACAGAGCTACAGAGCGAGTGGAAAGTACGCGCGAAACAAACCTTTGACATGGCGGGCGGACTGACGGCACTGATGCTGGGCATCATCGCCTTCCTGTATGTCTCGGTGGACAAGGATCTGAGCATTCCGTCGTGGCTGGTATGGTTGGTCTTTATCGCTGCTATCGGCCTGCTGACGGGCTATCTGCTGAAGGTGCGGGCCTTTGCCGACGTTCAGCCCTGTGACGATGATGCGGCGGCGCTGAGGCTGGTGGGCCACGGTCTGACGGCGCTGATTGCCGGCATGGTGCTGATGCGGGTGACTACGGCCTTCGTCAAGGATGTGAACACCTTCTTTTATCTCATGCTGGCCACATGGCTGACTATGATTGTCGGCTGCTTCATGATGAAGAACGGCTACCGCCGCCTGCGCAACAGCGACAGCATGAGCCCGATGGCGAAGAAGGGGGCCGAGAACCTGCGCTATGCTGCCGTATGTAACATCCGGCTGCTGATAGCTCCCGTCATCATGCTCATAGGGCAGGCCATCATCATGCTGTTCACACTAACCAAGATACAGGGACACCTGGAAGGCATCGGAGAGTTTGACCTGGACACACTCGAAAAACCCATCAACGCCATCTTGGCATCCATTGAAGTCTTGAAGAGTGGCTTCAACGTGCTGATGCTCTTCACCCTCGTTGCCCTTTTGCTGATGTTCATCTGGTTTGTCTTCGCCCAGGTGAAGCCCCTCATGGGTTGGCACAGACTGAAGAAGGGAATGCCGGCTGAGGAAGAAAACAGCTTCGCTCCTCTTCCTTGATAATAATGTGATATGATGAAACGCTTGTTCTTATATGTGCTGATTCTGCTGTCGGTGGCCGCAAAGGCGCAGAACGACGGCCTCAGTGTGGAGAATGCTCCCGTGGCTGATGATGTGCCGCTGGGCCAGCTGGTGACTACGCGACTCGACGCCCTGATAGGTGAGATGCAGCAGCGCGACTCGCTGCTCGACACCTCGCAGCTGGGACTGATGGTGTGGGACCTGACGGCCGACTCGCTGCTCTATGCCTATGGCCCGCGACAGCTGCTGCGACCGGCATCGACGATGAAGCTTGTGACGTCCATCACCGCCCTCGACCGTCTGGGCGTTGACTATCGTTTCCATACTTCTTTATATTATAAGGGAACCATCAGCCAGGGCACACTTCGTGGCGACCTGGTGTGTGTGGGCGGCATGGATCCGCTCTTCGGACAGTCGGACATGCAGGCCTTTGCCCAGGCCCTGAAGCAGATAGGGGTGAAGAGCGTGCAGGGACGAATTGTCTGCGACGTGACGATGAAGAACGCCGACAAGTGGGGCGAGGGATGGTGCTGGGACGATGACAATCCCACGCTGACGCCGTTGCTCGTCAAGAAGAAGTCCGACTTTGCCGCACAGCTGACGAAGGAGCTGAGGAATGCCCGTCTGACGGTGAACGCCACGGTGGTGACGGCACCGCTGCCACAAGGGGCCACCCACGTCAGCACCCAATACCACAGCATCGACGAGGTGCTGCACGAGATGATGAAGGAGAGCGACAATCTCTTTGCCGAGAGCACTTTCTATCAGGTGGCAGCCAGCACGGGACGTCGCCCTGCTACGGCCGAGGATGGGGTCAGAGTAGAGCAGCAGCTGCTCAGCAAACTGGGACTTGACATCGAGCGCCTGCGCCTGGCCGACGGTAGCGGACTGTCGCTTTACAACTACGTGACGGCCGAGACTCTGGTGCGCCTCCTGCGCTATGCCTGGCAGCAGCACGAGCTCTATGCCCACCTGTTGCCGTCGCTGCCCATTGCCGGTGAGGATGGCACGTTGAAGCGCCGCATGAAAGGCACGGCGGCGCAGAGCAACGTCCAGGCGAAGACGGGCTCCGTTTCCGGCATCTCGTCGTTGGCGGGCTATTGCACCGCCTCAGCTGGCGGTCATCGTCTCTGTTTCGCCATTATCAATCAGGGGGTGCGGCGCATGGCCGAGGGCCGCCATTTCCAGGATCGCGTCTGCGAGGCGCTCTGTGCTCCCGCCGCTTTCTGATTCCATACGCTTTTAGGGGGTCGGTGGTTTTCCTTACTTCGTTATTCGTCTTCAACTAAAACCATAACTTACCTAAACCTATAATCCGCAACTATCCCTCTCAAGATGGTATCTGAGCTGCATGTGCGCAGAGTGGGATGAAGCGAGAGAGGGGCATCAGGTGGCTCGTCACATCCTCCACGCAGTCACCACCACAGAAGTAGACGCTTGCCGGTGAACCCACAATCTCGCGCTTTGATAGCCGTATGACGTACACCGGAGACCCAGTACTTTGTCGATAGTCGGAGCCGTTTATCGGGGGAAATGCTCTGTTACTTGAATTATTCCTCCAAAAGACGTGTGGCGTTTTTGGGAGAAAGCACCGCTTTGAGGGTGGAAAAGGACAACTTTGAGGGTGGAAAAGGACAACTTTGAGGGTGGAAAAGGACAACTTTGAGGGTGAAGAAGCGGTACTTTTCCACCATCAAAGCGGTGTTTCCCTTTTTGGAGGAATGTCGATGTAAAGAAAATTTGCCGCCCGTGGTTTTCTGGGCAATTGTCCTTCGAGACGCTAAAAGTGCCACCTCCGCCGAGCGAAAGTGGCACTTTCTTTTTCCCCTGGCAAGACAGGGGATTCAGTGTTCAGGGATATTTGAGGTTGATTTAGAAGTTCACACCCACGTTGAAGTAGATGTTGCTGGTGTGTGCCTTTAAGTCCTCAGGGGTATCCTTGGCCAGGTTCGACACGCCAATCTGATAGCCCAGTTCGGCATAGAGCTTGTTGTACTCGGCACCGCAGCCAATCTTGAAGCCCATATCCCAGTGGTTGAAGTAGTTGTAGCTGCCGCGCTTCTGTACTACGTTGCCATTCTCAATCTTGTATTTTCCCGAGATGCCATAAGCAAAGTAGGGGCCTACATAGGGCAGGATGGCAATCTCGTCGGCCACTTGCACGCCGTATTTGATGAGGATGGGGATCTCCAGGTAGTTCAGTCCCACAGAGGTCTTGCCTTTCTTGGAACCGCGCATGGAGTAGTAGAGTCCGCTCTCAAGGAAGATGGGGGTCGACTCGCTGACGCGTGCGCCTACCACTGCTCCGAGGTTTATGCCGACCTTTGTGCCCAGGTCAACATAGTCGCCTGTCAGGGTGCTGAATGTCGGGCCCATGCGCAGACCGTAATACAATGTACTCTCACTTAGTGAAAAACCGCCGCTGCTATACTGAGCGAACGAAGGTGCTGCAAACAGCACGGTCACAATGGCCATTAGAATCTTTTTCATTGTCGTTAGTGTTTTATAAGGTTTAACGTATGAGTGATAGTTGTTTGTTGATTGTTATTCTGCGGAGGCGTTCTGTACGTCGATGGCCTTGATCTTCTCCTTCACCAGCTGCATGTCGTCCTTCAGTTTCTGCACCTTGCGGTTCATCTCGTCGATGAGGCTGTTGCCCTTCTTCGAGCTGGCGGTGAGGAATCCCAGGTTGTTCTCGTAGGTCTGAATCTCCTGCTTCAGCGCATCGTATTGGCGTACCAGCCTCTGGCGCTCGCTGTCGAGGGCGCCCTCGCCGCGTTCAGCCACCTGACGCAGCGAGTCCTTGAACTTCGACAGGCGCTTGCGTGCCACGCTGACGTTGAGCTCCTTGTACAGGCGGTCGAGCACGGCGTGGTATTCTGCATAGAGTTTGTCCTTCTCCTTGAAGGGCACGTGCCCGATGGCGTTATACTCTTCGGTAAGTTGCTGTACCTTCTCCTGAACGTCGTCGCCACCTTCGTCGGCTACGGCAGTGAGTCGTGCTATGACGTCGCGCTTCAGTTCCAGGTTCTTGTGCTCCTCGCCGCGCTGTCCGGCGCCGGCGGCATTGCGAGCCTCGAAGAACTTGTTGCAGGCTCCGAGGAACTCCTCCCAGAGCTGGTCGCCCAGTTTCTTGGGCACCATGCCGATGGTCTTCCACTCCTTCTGCAGCGCGATGAGCTTGTCGCTGGTCGAGCGCCATTCGGTCGAGTCCTGCAGGGCCTTGGCCTTCTCTATGAGTGCACGCTTCTTGTCGGCATTCTCCTTGAAGTTGTCCTTCATGGTCTTGAAGTGCTCGGCCTTTCGGGCGAAGAAGTCGTCGCAGGCGGCGCGGAAGCGCTCGAATATTTTGACGTTCATCTTCTGCGGTGCGAACCCGATGGTCTTCCACTCCTGCTGCACGGTGATGATTTCCTGCGTGTGGCGTTCCCAGTCAGAGCTGTTCTTGTTCTCCTCGGCAATGATGGCCTCCACTTTCTCGCAGAGTGCCGTCTTCTTTGCCAGATTCTCGTCTTCACGGGCTCTCATGTCGTCGAAGTACTGCTGGTGGCGCTTGTTGATGACGGTGCTGGCGTTCTTGAATCGCTGCCACACCTCCTCGCGCAGCTCCTTGCTCACGGGGCCTATCTCGCGGTAGTCCTGATGCAGCTTCTGTAGCTGGTGGAAGGCGCTGATGACGTCGCTCTCCTCGGCCAGTTTCTCGGCAGCCTCGCAGAGGCGCGTCTTGGCTTCCATGTTCTTCTTGAAGTCCAGCTCGCGTGCCTCGCTGTTCAGTTTCAGCAGGTCGTAGAACTGCTCCACGTATAGCTGGTAGTTGCGCCACAGCTCGTTGGCTTTGTCGGCAGGCACGGCCTTGATGTCGCGCCACTCCTGCTGCAGAGTCTTGAAGTCCTGATAGGTCTTGCTAGCCTCCTCGGGCGAGGTGACCATGCCCTTTATCTTCTCAATGATTTCCAGCTTCCGTTTCAGGTTAGTCTCTTTCTCGGCTTCCTGTTCGCGGAACAGTTGCTGTCTGCGCTCTTTGATAATGCCCATCTCGGCCTTGAAGGCCTCTTCCGTCTCGTCGGGGGTTATCTGATAAGCCTCGGGGTCGCCGCCGCCTTCCAGATAATCTTTCAACTTAGCTTCGCGCTCGGCGATGTGCAACTTGTAGAACACTGTCTTCAGGTAGTCCACTTCCTCTTTCTGTGGCACTTCCTCGCTGTGGGCGATTTCTTTCACCCTTGCCAGCACCTCCTGTTTCGAGTTGTACACCTTGTGCTCCTCGTGGGGTTCAGCTGGAGCCTCGGTTTCAGCTGCAGTAGCTTCAACTTCAGCAGTAGCTTCAACTTCAGCAGTAGCTTCAGCTTCTGCAGCGGCTTCTTCCACCTTTGTGGCGTGAGCTTCAGTCTCTGCTTCGGGTGCTGCTTCGGCAGTGGTAGCGGCGGTGGCAGTTTCTACGTTAGTTACTTCTTCTTGTTGTTTTCCCGTTTCTTCGACTGGCGAAGCATTTACGAGAGCGTTCTCTTGAGAGTCCATCATTTAACTTTTAGTTACTGATTTGATATAGGTATGTTCACAATTCGAGGCAAAGGTAACAAAAAAGATTAAAGATAGAAGATTAAAGCGTAAAGATTTCGCCGTGCGTTATACTTTTTTAACGTTAAAACGATAACGGCGCGGAAAAACCGCGCCGTCACTTTTCGTTTCTACTTATTACTTTGGCCGTTTGTTCGGATTGCTCCGGCCGTTTGTTCGGATTGCTCCAGCCGTTTGTTAGTATTACACCAGTCGTTTGTGTCGGAAGAACCACCATGCTGCTGCTGCGGTGCCCACTGAGATGACCATTGCCAGTGCGAATCCCCATGGCTTTTCTTCCATGCCGTTGATGAGGTTCATGCCGAAGAGCGAGGCAATGAGGGTGGGGAACATCATGATGATGGTGACGCTTGTGAGCGTACGCATCACGGTGTTCATGTTGTTATTAATAATAGATGAGTAGGTATCCATGGTGCTCTCGAGGATGTCGCTGTAGATGCTGGTGGTCTCTCTGGCCTGTGCCATCTCGATGTTGACGTCCTCGATGAGGTCGGCGTCGAGCTCGTCGATTTGCAGTTTGAACTTCAGTTTCGACAGCAGCGGCTCGTTGCCGCGTATGGATGTCTGGAAGTATGTGAGCGAATCCTGGAGCCGGCTCAGGTTGATGAGGCTCTCGTTGTTCACCTCCTTGTCCAGGTTGCGCTTGGCCTTGTCGATGAGCGAGTTGATTTGCTTCAGTCGTTTCAGGTACCACACGGCGCTGGAGTAGAACAGCCGGAATATCATGTCGACATAGTCGGTGAATCCCACGCCCCGTTTCTGCTGGTACGACACGAAGTCGATCATCATGTTCGTCTCGTAGTAGCACACGGTGATGGTGACGTCGCGTTTGTGTATGATGCCGATGGGCACGGTGGTATAGGGTGTGCGCGAGCGTACCTCCTTGACGTATGGTATACGCAGGATGATGAGCATCCATCCATCGTCGTACTCATAGCGTGCACGTTCGTCGGTATCGCTGATGTCGGTGATGAAGTAGTCGGGTATACCGAAGCGCTCTTCCAGCTCGTGCTGGTCGTCTTCGGTGGGGCATGTCACTTGTATCCAGCTGTTGGGCTGCCACTCTTGGAGTTGGCTCAGCCCGCCTTGGGTGTTCCAGTAAGTCTTCATTTCGCTAATCCGTTTTGGTGAGTGGTGAATTTGCGTCGGCAGCAAACTCTTCACTCTCAACTTAATACTCTAAACTGTTCTTGCGGCAGGAGGATTAGCAGTCTTGCCGCTTTCATCCTCCGGCCTAGCGTTTGTTGCTTTCCGCCGGGTAATCGTCCATAATAAATTCAGGTGTTAATTGTTTCTTCGGGTGCAAAGGTATGAACTTTTTTTCAAATACTCACCATAAAGAACTAAAAAAGTTTTCCGTTTTGCCATTTTTTTGTTTCTTCACCGTCGAAGGAACCAGTTGCATTGGTACATGCAAAGGAAGAAGTTTTTTGGGAAAAACTTGCTCGTTTCCTTAATAGTTTGTACCTTTGCAGCCGCCTTTTCGGTGTAACGAAAGCAGACATGAATAATAACAATCCAGACCCCACCACCAGCCTCATTTCCGAGCAAGCTCACCTACCCGTAGCCTTTCCCCATGAAGGGAGTGCGTCAGGTTTCAGCGAGTCTCCCTCCCTTCAAGGGGAAAGGCTACGGGTA
>JAILPA010000025.1 GCA_024690505.1 Prevotella sp. | reverse complement strand
CAGGTTGCGGGCGTAGCTGTCGCCCAGGAGCATCAGGTTCATCTGCTTCACCAGCAACATCGATAGTGGTAGCAGAACGGCCATGCTGATGCAGAACACCCAGAGCTGCTGCTTCCTGATGTCGGCGAACGACCCTAATCCCCAGAGCACGAACGCTTTTATTTCTTCGTCGGTAGAGAAGAACTTTAGAACCCCGATAATGGCAGTAGCTAGATAGCCTATCATCACGCCAATGATGAGTAGTGTCACTGAACTCTGTACCCGTGTGGAAACCCACGCAATAAGCCCCATCACAGCCATGGCTCCCACGATGGCGGCCACGCTGATGGCAGCATCGCCTACCAGGCCAATCTGGCTCAAGGCAACGCCTCCCACCTCACCACTAAATAAGTAGACGAATGCCACGCCCAGCGAGGCGCCGTTCGAGATGCCCAGCACTGAAGGGCCTGCCAGCGGGTTACGAAACACTGTCTGCATCTGCAGGCCGCTGACGGCCAGTCCCGCACCGGCTACCAGCGCTGCCAGTGCCTGGGGTAGCCGCGACTTCCACACGATGTTATAGTGAACGATGCCCATGGCCCCGTCGGCTTTTTGTCCCAGCAAGTTGTCGACGATTTCGGCCGCAGGAATCTTTACCGTTCCCAGCAACACGTTGGCTATCAGCAGACCTATGATGACAGCTATGAGGACAGGAAACCAAAGTAGACGTCGGGTCATGGCAAGGGTTTGTAGAAGGTGGGACGGTAGTCAGCGGGCAGCAGCTCGGGGTGGAATGCGTAGATAAAGTCGCTGAGGAGCAGGTCGGGGTGCATGGGCGACAGTTCGCGGAAGGCCGACTGCTTCAGGTCGCAGCAGACGACGTGGTGGTTGCGGAAGGCGGCAAAGTCGGCATAACGGTCGTCGACGTCGAGCATGGCGGCATAGTCATAGTTGTCCTGCGAGCAGATGGTAGTCCAGTAGTCGGCATTGTAGGCCTTGGCATACATCTCCTCGAACTCCATCTTGATGTCGCTGGTGTTCGTGTCGGCATCGAGTATGTAGGTGGCACCGGCATCGCGTATCATCTGTGCCTGCACGCTGCGTCCGCCCTCGGCACACCACAGCCCCTCGAGCAGCCGGCCGTTCATCACCACAGGCCGCTGGGCCACCGAGTCGGCACGTGTCTTCAGGGCGTTGTAGCGGGTCTCAAGGGCATTGAAATAGTTGCTGGCCTGCTGCTCCTGACCGGTGAACAGCGCCACGAACTTAATCCATTCGGCCTGCCCCAGCGCCGTCGTCTCCTTGTATCCCAGATAGGGCACCAGCACGGCGTCGGCATCGCTTAGGGCCCGGAAGCCTCCGCGCTTCGACGGCGACACAAAGATGACGTCGGGCTGTGCGGCAATAATCAGTTCGCGGTCGAAGTTGCCCTCCATGCCTATCTGTATGATGCGCCCGTCGCGGATGCGGGCCTTCACCTCGGTATTCTGCAGCGTGCGAGCACTGTTCATGCCCGACACGCGGTCGAGGGCACCCAGCTCGACGAAGCCCGACAGCTGGGGCAGCGTCATCACGATGCAGTGCTCTATGGGCACGTTCACGGTCTGGTAGCCCTCGGGCAGATCCTTCGCCGTCTGGCCGCGGGGCACTAGCGCAAACCGATAGACCGATGCCTCGCCGTCTTCGTGCTCGGGATTGCTTACGGTGACCAGTCGCACGCCGTCTTCGCGTTCGTTCACGGTGAAACACTTGGCGTACTTCAACTCGGTAGGGCTGCCGTTGGAGCCCGCCCCTTTTCGCGCACAGCCACATAGCAGGACGGCTGCCATCAGCATCAGTGCTATCTTCTTCATCGTCATAACCTGATCTTGACTTCTAATTAAAGATCCAGTGTCTGTTTTCGTTGTTACGAAAAGTATGCTGCAAAATTACAAATTTATTCCCAATCTGATGCCCCCGCATCAAGATTTTTTTTTCTGTCCGCTAAAACAGTTTCCGTTTTTCAGATTTCGTCCTTTATTAGGGAACTCTCATCTGTCGTGTCGAGGAAGGAACTGGGGCGGGAATATGCCTTGAAAGACTGGGGCGAATTGTGAATTTTCTTTACACGAGTAAAATTGCAAAAAGGGAAGCACCGCTTTGAAGGTCGAAAAGTACCGCTTTTTCACTCTCAAAGCTGTCCTTTTCCACCCTCAAAGCGGTGCTTTTCCAAAAATCCCGTTTCGCGGTAATTTTTGCAAATTTGAATTTTCTTGACTTTTTTTCATCCTAGCCAAGCTGTTACAATGATTAGCGGACAGCAATATTATTTTTGCGAATCCGAGAGAAAAGGCAAAAATGAAAGTGTTAAAGCCTTAACGTTACGGTTTTTGAGCGACTGCGGGTGATTGCTGAAAAATGCAATGCACATATCATAAGCATATGATTAGCCTTATGGCCCAATTACTCACAGAATGATACCTGTGTTCGCACAAAATATGATTATTTTGCTTGATTTATGTCAATAAACGAGGAAATCGTAAGCAAAAAGGGGCGAAAAGTTTGTGGGTTGAAAGGAAAGTGCGTAATTTTGCAACGTGTTTTTCATAGTATTAGATTTAAGGTTAACAAAGGTTGGGTCACAGCGGTGACCCTTTTTTTGTATCCTTAAGGCACTGGGTCGTAGCCCGAGCCGCCCCAAGGGTGGCAGCGCAGGATGCGGCGCACCGCCAGGTAAAGGCCGCGGAAGGGGCCGTGCTTCTGAATAGCCTCGCGGGCATATTGCGAACAGGTAGGGGTGAAGCGGCAGACAGCAGGAGTGAAGGGACTGATGCAGCGCTGATAGAACAGGATGGGCAGCAGCAACAGCCATTTCACAGGCCAGCACAGCAGGTGCCAGAGCCGCATGAGAAACACTTTGACGTTGCTCATACCTTGGGATTCTCGTCATCGTTGAGCGGTGTGGCCACTGTGATCTGCTTAGCTATGCGGCGCAGCAATTGCTGCACGCGCTGTGCTACGTCGGCCGAAGGGAAGTGCTTGTCGGCCATCCAGATAAAAGCCAGTGCCACCTGCTTGTCAGCGGGCACATGGTCGGTCAGCATGTGGCGCGAAGTGCGATAGGCCTCGCGCAGCTGGCGCTTCACGCGGTTGCGGTCAACGGCATGGTGGAAACGGCGCTTGGGCACGCTGAGCAGCAGCTGCGCCACGGGCTTGGCTTCGGTCTGGTGAGCGTTCGTAGTAATGATGGGGGCGCTTGTCGATGCGGCTGCCACAGCCTCGGCAGACGGCTTCTGCTGGGTGAGCAGATAGACAGCACGCAACGGGAAAGCGGTCAGCGAATGACTCTGACCGCCTGTAAAGAGCTCGTCGATCAGCTTTTGGCTGACTATTCGCTCGCTTTTAATAAAACCATGTCTATTCCTCATCCTGCATCAGCAGATAATGCTGCAAGGCACCCGTCATCGAGGGATACTTCTCGCTGGGAGCCTCCAGGTCGAGACGCAGGCCGGCATCGTGAACAGCCTTGGCCGTAGCGGGGCCAAAGGTGCCGATGGCTATCTTGTCCTGCTGGAAATTGGGGAAGTTCTTCATCAGTGCCTCGATGCCCGACGGGCTGAAGAATATCAGCATGTCGTAGTCGAAGTGCTCTATCTCCTCGGGGGTGAAGTCGTTGCTCACAGTCTTGTACATCACACATTCCTGATGCTGCAGGCGCTTTGAGTCGAGAAGACGTGTCAGCGAGTCGTTGTGAACGTCGCTCATGGGCACCAGATACTTCTCCGTCTTATGCTTCATCATCGTAGGCAGCAGGTCGTCGACACGTCCCGTGGTGCCGAAGAACACCTTGCGCTTGCGGTACTGCACGTACTTCTGAATATAGAGAGCAATGGTCTCGGTGACACAGAAATACTTCATGTCCTCGGGAATGGTGACGCGAAGCTCCTTGGCCAGAGTGAAGAAGTGGTCGATGGCGTGGCGCGAAGTAAACACGATGGCGGTAAAGTCGAGGATGTTTACTTTCTGAGTACGGAACTCACGGGCCGACATTCCCTCAACCTTAATGAAGGGACGGAAGATGAGCTCCACGCCAAATCGTTCGGCAATATCAAAGTAGGGCGACTTCGCACTCGTGGGCTGAGGCTGTGAAACCAGGATTCTCTTAATCATTGTTCTGTCTGTTGTGTCCTAATAATTTACTTTTATCTCTTCAAAAAGCATCACTCCCGCACCGCAGAATGCCAGCAAAGGTGTGATTTCGAGGGCACAAAAGTACAAAAAAGTTTGCACAAAACGACCTTTTCCCTTAAAAAAGATAGCCCAAGACTGATAAAATGTCAACATTTTGTTCAGAACGAGAACAAAAATGGTGAAATAGAGCACCTTTTCTATTGCAACATCGAAATAAACGAGTAACACCGCGGCCGGGAAGAGGACGATTCCCTCCAGGGCCGTGAGGAAGAGAATGGCGTGAGTCCATTGTAAGTTTTTCTTACCACCGAAGAACGTCAGGTTCACCACCGTGGACAACATCCACTTCACCGTGAAGTAGGCCACGAACATGGCGAAGAGCAGGCCCACGTAGAGGTGGTTGCCGAGCATGAACGCCATGTTGGGCATGTGAGCTATGGCAAGATAGGAACCGATGGCCAGTACGAAGCAGTCAACGCCTACGAGGAACAGCAGGAAGCGTAGCTCGCCCGAGGTTTCGTAGACGTCGGAACGTCCGTAGGGCAGGTAGAAGAGGGCTTTCAGCTGGCGCGACAGGAACCCTTTCGACAGTGCCACGGTTACCACAAAGATGAGGAAACTGGCCAGCAGGGAGATGGTGATGGCGTTGTCGTGGCGCAAAGTGTAGGGCACTGGTGTGCCTGCCACACCACAGTGCTCCGCGTGACGGCTGCCTGGCAGCAGCAGTGTGTCGGTGGGCAGTGTGGAAAAGGTCTCTCCGAGCGTGAGCAGCGAGTCGGCTGGCAACACATGAGAGGCCCCGCCGGCAGAGAGCAGCGCATCGGCAGCCAGTGCGGGGGAAGTTCCCTTGGCATAGAGCGGCGTGTCGGCAGCCAGTGCGGGGAAGGCCCCGTCGGCAGAGAACACGGCGTTAGAGTCCAAATTCGCGCTTGATGTCGTCAACACGATCTAGCTTTTCCCAGGTAAACAGCTCAATATCGATAGTCTTCGTCTCGTGGTAGTGGCTGGTGAAAGTCTTGCTTACCACCTCGGGCTGGCGCCCCATGTGTCCGTAGGCGGCCGTCTCGAGGTACATGGGCTGGCGCAGCTTCAGTGTCTGCTCAATGGCTTTGGGCCTGAGGTCGAACAACTTCTCGATGCGCTGGGCTATCTCACCGTCGGTCATGGCCACGTGTTTCCGGCCATAGGTGTTCACGTAGATGTTCATGGGCTTGGCCACGCCGATGGCATAGCTCACCTGTACCAGCATCTCGTCGGCCACGCCGGCAGCGACCATGTTCTTGGCGATGTGGCGTGCGGCATAGGCTGCCGAGCGGTCTACCTTGCTGGGGTCTTTACCGCTGAAGGCTCCGCCGCCGTGAGCACCCTTGCCGCCGTAGGTGTCGACGATGATTTTGCGGCCGGTGAGGCCCGTGTCGCCGTGGGGGCCGCCTATGACAAACTTGCCCGTGGGGTTCACGTAGTACTTGATGTCGGGGCCGAAGAGGGCAAGCACCTGCGGCGAGTGTATCTGCTCTTTTACCCGGGGAATCAGGATGTTGATGACGTCGTCCTTGATGCGGGAGAGCATGGTGTCGTCATCGGCGAACTCATCGTGCTGGGTGGAGACCACGATGGTGTCGATGCGCTGCGGAATGCCTTCGTCGCTGTACTCCACCGTGACCTGACTCTTGGCGTCGGGGCGCAGGTAGGTCATCACCTGTCCCTCCTTGCGAATCTGGGCCAGGGTGCGCATGATGAGATGTGCCAGGTCAAGGCTGACCGGCATGAGGTTCTCGGTCTCCTTTGTGGCGTAGCCGAACATCATGCCCTGGTCGCCGGCGCCTTGGCCTTCCTCGTTGTCAACGCCGCGGCTGATGTCGGCGCTCTGCTCGTGTATGGCTGTTAGGATGCCACATGAATTGCCGTCAAACTGATATTCGGCCTTGGTGTAGCCTATCTTCTTGATGGTATTGCGGGCGATGGTCTGCAAGTCGATGTACACGTCGCTGCGCACCTCGCCCATGATGACTACTTGCCCCGTAGTGACAAACGTCTCGCAGGCCACGTGGGCGTGTTCGTCGTAGGCCAGGAACTGGTCCAGGATGGCGTCGCTTATCTGGTCGGCCACTTTGTCTGGATGTCCTTCGGATACTGATTCCGAAGAGAAGAAATATGCCATGGTGATATGGTTTTTGGGTTCTGTGTTATATATAAATATGGTTTCTCGTCAGGGCTGGGGTCAGAACGCCGCCGTCAACTGGAGGCCGAAGAAGTTCTTGGCGGTGAACTTGTCGATGTCAAGCTCCTTGTCGTTGAAGGCGCACTGGGTGTGGTGGCGCCAGTAGAGTGAGAGGGTGCAGCAGAAATCCTCGTCGCCGAATTTCACACCCAGCATGGGATAGAAGGCTATGCTGTTCGAGTTCATCACATGTGCACCATAGTATCTGGCGTAGCGTTTCGACTGGTAGAGGCGAATGCCGTACTCCACGCCGATACCGGCAAAGAGTCGGGTGTCTTCGCCCAGCTCGATGGCGCTAAGATGCAGTTCGGCTGGCAAGACCACCTGGCCACCCATGGGCCTGACGTGTGAGTCGTGACCGTCGTTGTTGCTATAGAGCATGTAGTCGGAGAAGGATGCGTGGTAGATGAATTCTGCAGGTGGCTCGCGGTCGAAGTAGCCACGGTAGCCCACACCGAAATTCACGTTCAGCACGTCGTCGAGCGTACCAATCTGTGCCATCACGCGTCCGCTGGCACTGAAGGCGGGGTGGTTGGTGTCGAAATTGATGGCACCGCCCCAGCTTAGCTTCGGGGTGATGGCCTTCCTGTAATCCTGGGCGGCAACAGGCACTACGGTGCTCCATATCAATACTACGGTGCATAGCAAAGACACCGACAATAATGACTTGCGGGTTCGTTTCATAATCATCTTAGGGCGGTTAGTGCCCTTTCGGCTGCAAAGTTACGATTATTTTCTGATATACCGATATGCTTTTGGGAAAAATGTTGAACATGACAGTCGTGCAGACCCACGATTCCCAGTTCTGTACCAGCTTCGTAGTCAGCAAATCCTCGTGTCCCTTTGCCGACTCACCCCGGCTCGTTTGCCGCTTTTGTCCGCTGGTAACTTTGTCCGCTTGTAACAGCTATCGGCAATTGCTAAAACCCAATTCGGCCTGTTGCGGAGTGTAACATGGCGTTTTGCAGACCGTAACAGGCCGTGTTATTCTTTTTGAACGGCCGTGGGTGAGCCTCGAAATTAACACAGGAAGATATGCTGCGTGCAGCTTAACCTTCGTCAGCCGCCCTGCCAACAGGGGAGATCAGCTGAACCGAAGGAAGCCGTGCAGGCTGGCCCGAGGTCACTTGGGCGGATCGGCCTGGAGCTGCTCCACGGCGCCGGTGAGTGGCGAAAGTCGCAGGCGTGTGGTGTAGCGCTTGTTGAAGAGCTCGCCGCTGAGCAACTCTACGTTGCCGAACTGTGGTGCGGGCAGTGTGGCGGTGCAGAGAGTCTCTGTGCCGCGTTCAATGGTGATGCGCATCCGGCCCGGTACGTTCACGTAGATGCCGGCCTCGTTCTGGCGTTTGCGACCCTTCCCTTGGTCGGCCTGTGGCGTGGGTACGGCCTGCAAGTCGTCAACGCTGATGTAGAATGGCTCGCCCGAGAGGCCGTCGGCATCGGTAAGTCCCTGTTGCTGCGACAGGCGGAAGAGCGTCTGGCGCGACAGTGGCTCCTGGGGCACCACGTTGAGCACATGCTCGGTGGTGTCGACGTCGGTGGTGCCAATGAACAGCGAGCTGAGGGCCCGCTCCTGCTCGTCGAGCTGGCGCAGCATGATCTGCATTTGCGTGCCGTCCTGGGGCATGAAGTCGGCCTGGCCCTTGATGAGGAGGGTGCGGTTCTCGCGCAGGTCGTAAATCTCGTTTGCCGTGAGCTCGGCCATCTTCGCTTTGCTGCCGCAGGCCAGTATCTCGGCACTGAGGAACTGCTTCGGGTCGGGGCGCCTTCCCTTTTGGGCGGGGGTGAAGGGCGAGCGTGGTGCTGCTTCGCCGGCCTCGGGGTCGTTGATGGCCAGCAGGCGTCCGTCGTCGGCCAGTGTGACGTTAGCCGCCACGGTCTTCGCGTTGAACTTCACGGCGAAGACCTTGGTGGTGTCGGGCACGGGGATGGCATCCACGTCGATTTCTACCACACGGTAGGCCACCGACGGCTCCAGTGCCACGTTGTTCACGCGGAGGTAACGGGGAGCATAGCGCGCAAAGTCGCCCGGGCGGTAGGTGGTCTTCTCCACGAGCACACGCACCTGTGCGGCGGTCTTCGGCAGGTAATAGACGGCCCCCTCGGTGGTCACCCCGGGCTGGTAGTGGCTGAGCTGGGTCTGTGCTGCTGCACGTCCTGCGTAACCAAGGCACAGGGCCGTGGCGATGACGAGGCCACTGGCCTGTCGGAGCAGATGGGTACTGATTCTGTACATTATTCTTTAGAGTTATAGCATCTGACGCTACGGCCTTCTCTGGGCTTCGTGCCTTCTTGCGGAAGTGGTGGGAAGTGGTGGTGCCGTTTCATCCGCGTCAACTGTGATCGGTTTCGTGTATCTATGCTCCCAGACTGCGGAAGGCCTTGGGCAGATACTGTATGATGTCGCTGGCCATGAGGCTCTCTTCCCCCAGTTCGGCGGCAGCCAGGTCTCCGGCCAGTCCGTGGAGGTAGACCCCGATGATGCAGGCATGTCGCTGGTCGTAGCCGCGTGCCAGTAGTGCTGTGATGATGCCCGTCAGCACATCGCCGCTACCGGCGGTGGCCATGCCGGCATTGCCGGTGGAGTTGAAGCTGATGTGTCCGTCGGGCATACAGATGGCGGTATGGTGGCCTTTCAGTACAACGTATCCCTGCAGGCGCTCGGCCAGCAGCCGTGCCTTCGACAGGCGCTCGTAGCTGTCGACACACTGTCCCTCGAGCCGTTCCAGCTCCTTGGGGTGTGGCGTGATGATGATGCCCTTTGGCAGTTGCTGCATCCACGCGTGGTGGGTGGCAAGGATGTTGAGGGCGTCGGCGTCGACCACCAATGGACATGTGGCTCGCCGCAATTGTGCTATCATGGCTATGCCCGTCTGCTCGTTGGTGCCCAGTCCGGGTCCAATGCCTATGGCCTGGAAGTCGTCGGTGGGAATGGTCTCTGAGAAGATGGTCTCCTCGCGGTCCAGATGGAGCACCGCCTCGGGGACGGCCACTTGGATGATGGGACTGTTGCGCCGGGGTGTGTGCACCGTCACCTTTCCCGCTCCGCTGCGCAGGCAGGCCTTTGTGGCCAAGACGGCAGCTCCTGCCATGCCGAAGCTTCCCGCCACTATCAGGGCGTGGCCCATCTGCCCTTTGTGGGCAAAGGCGTCGCGGATGCGCAGCAACGGCGCCACTTCCTGGCGCTCGGCCAGTGTGTAGTTGGCGTCAATGCGGTCTGTGCCCTCGCGGCTGAGGCCGATGTCGAGCACTTGCAGCTCGCCAATGAACTGCTGGTGCTCGGGGAACAGGAATGCGAGCTTGGTGTGCTGAAGGGTGAGGGTGACATGAGCGCGGATGATGTTCGCGCGTACATTATATGAATTATCTTCAGTCATCAGCCCCGACGGCACATCGATGCTCACCACCTGTGCCGACGAGGCGTTGACGTACTTCACCAGCGAGGCAAAGCCTCCGGCCAGGGGCTTGTTCAGTCCCGAGCCGAAGAGTCCGTCGACCACCAGCATTCCGGCGTCGAGCTGCGGGGGGTCGAACTCCTGTGTCACCTCGGTGAGCAGGGGGCGCCCTTTCTTGTCGCACAGACGATGGCGGTTCTCGGCGCAGTCGGCCGACAGCTTTCCTGTGATATTGAACAGGAAGGTTTGCACCTGATAGCCCCGTTCGATGAGCATTCGTGCCACGGCCAATGCGTCGCCGCCGTTGTTGCCTGGTCCGGCCAGCACCACTACGGGCACCTCCTTGTTCCATCGGGCCGTGATGGCGCGGGTGAGCTGTTGTGCCGCCCGCTCCATCAGGTCGATAGACTTCACCGGTTCGTTCTCGATGGTGAAGTGGTCGAGTTCGTGTATCTGAGCACTGTTGAATATCTTCATCTTGTGCTGCAGAGCTTACTTGGGCTGCTTGCCGATGTAGGCCAGAATGCCACCGTCGACGTAGAGCACATGACCGTTGACGGCGTCGCTGGCGTGGCTAGCGAGGAACACTGCGGGTCCGCCCAGTTCAGATGGGTCGAGCCAGCGGCCTGCGGGTGTCTTGGCGCAGATGAACGAGTCGAACGGATGGCGGCTGCCGTCGGGCTGCCGCTCGCGCAGGGGTGCCGTCTGGGGTGTTGCGATGTAGCCCGGGCCAATGCCGTTGCACTGGATGTTGTACTCGCCATACTCCGAGCAGATGTTGCGGGTGAGCATCTTCAGACCGCCCTTGGCAGCGGCGTATGCCGACACTGTCTCGCGGCCAAGCTCCGACATCATCGAGCAGATGTTGATGATCTTGCCCTCGCGGCGCTCCATCATTTCGGGAATGACGGCCGATGAGCAGATGAACGGTCCCACGAGGTCGATGTCGATGACCTGCTGGAACTCGGCACGCTTCATCTCGTGCATGGGGATGCGCTTGATGATGCCGGCGTTGTTCACGAGGATGTCAATCTGTCCCACCTCTTGGTGGATTTTCTCTACCAGAGCCTTCACGGCGTCCTCGTTGGTGACGTCGCATACGTATCCCTTCACATTCTCGATGCCAGCCTCCTTGTAGTTGTCCAGACCGCGCTGCAGGGCAGCCTCGTTGATGTCGTTGAAGATGATGGTCTTAGCGCCGGCAGCCACAAAGGCCTTGGCGATGTTGAAACCGATACCGTAGCTTGCGCCGGTGATCCAGGCGTTCTTGCCCTCTAATGAAAATAAGTTTGCCATAATACTGCGATAGTTGTTTTTATTGGGTTAATATGTTAATGGGTTCTCTAAAGAAGTGCTACCTCAGCTCCTTGATTTCCGAGAAGTCCTGGTCGCCGTAGTCGAGGTTTTCGCCTGCCATGCCCCAGATGACCGTGTAGTTGTGGGTGGCGGCAGCGCTGTGTATGCTCCATTCGGGCGACAGGATGGCCTGGTTTTTCTGCAGCCAGAGGTGGCGTGTCTCCTGTGGCTCGCCCATGAAGTGACATACGGCCTGGTCATCGGGCAGGTCGAAGTAGAAGTAGGCCTCCATGCGGCGGCTGTGGGTGTGGGCGGGCATGGTGTTCCATACGCTGCCGGTGGCCAGCTCGGTCATGCCCATCTGTAGCTGACAGGTGGGTAGTACCTGGTTCACCAGCATTTTGTTGATGGTGCGTTCGTTGCTCATCTCGAGCGAGCCCATGCGGGCAACGACGGCATCGGCCTTCGTCACCTTGCGGCAGGGATAGGCTGTGTGGGCCGTGGCGCTGTTGAAATAGAACATGGCCGGCTCGCCGCCTCCTGGCTCTCCTGCGTGGGGGGCAACCGATGCGAAACGCACGTCGTGGTCGCCGCGGCCTATGTACAGTGCCTCCTTGAAGCCCAGTTCGAAGGTCTCGTCGCCCACGGTGACTCTTCCCGGTCCGCCCACGTTGAAGATGCCCACCTCGCGGCGAGTGGTGAAAAACGGTGCCTTCAGCGGGTCGATGGCCTCCAGCGTCAGCTCCTCGGCCACGGGCATGGCGCCGCCCACCACCATGCGGTCGTACATGGAGTAGACCATCGTCACTTCGTCGGGCGTGAAGAGTGTCTCTATGAGGAAATCGCGGCGCAGACGGGTGGTGTCGTATTGGCGGGCATCCTCGGGATGTGCCGCATAGCGCACTTCGTAGTTCGTTTTCATTGCGTGTAGTTGTTTTGATTATTCCGCAAAGTTACAACTTTTGCGCGACATACTGTCATGCCCTTAAGAATATTTAGTAATTTATTCCTGTTTCGCACTCGTTCAGCCTCGGTCGGCCCTTGCACATAACGTGAGTTCGACCTAGGTTTTTCGCAATGGGCCTTCTTTCTTCAGTGATTATAATTATGGCAGTAGGCTGAACATCGCAACAACTTGATTGGACGGGCAGAATGTAAGGAAAATTCTAATCCCACGAAAAATGCCGTACAACGGGGATTTTGGAAAAGGACAGCTTTGAGGGTCAAAAAGCTGTCCTTTTCACTCCTCAAAGCTGTCCTTTTCACCTTTCAAAGCTGTCCTTCCTTTTTCACAAGAATATCGATGTAAAGAAAATTCATAATTTATCCCCGTCATCCATGGCTCATTCTCCAGCCGTCATAACATCTAAAGCTGCAACATCTAAAGACACGAAAAAGACGAATTATATTAGTGCTTTTAGTGTTTTTCGATGTAGACATAAAGCTGCAACATCTAAAGACACGAAAAAGACGAATTATATTAGTGCTTTTAGTGTTTTTCGATGTAGACATAAAAAAACCGATTGGCAAAGCAGCCCTTTGCTGTTGGCGTTGGGGCGGGTGTCGCCTTTGCCGTTATGGCCTTGCCTTGCCTGGAGACTGTGGCTTGATGGTGATGACGCGGTCGTAGGCAGCGGGCTTTACGCGGTATTCGTCGAGCACATAGACGCAGGTGCAGCCGACGCCGGTGGTGGCGTAGTCGAGGTTGAAGGTGAAGCGGTCGGCCTGTGGCTGCAGCTGATAGGTGAACTGGCTCTTCGTCAGGTTGTCGGTGGTGAACTGGTAGGCGTTGAAGTTGAAGTGCTCGTTCATCGAAATCCGCACGCCGCAGCCGTCCTTGTCGAGCAGCTGTACGTAGCGGTTGTCGGTGCGCAGGGCATGATCCTGTGGCATGAGGTATGGCTCGTACATCTGGGCCACGGTCTTGCTCCATACGCCCACCTGATATCCTGTCTTGCGGTCGGGATAGTTCTCCTCGGGGCCGCGGCCGTACCATGTGATGTGGTCGAAGTCGTTGGCCACCGTAGTGGTGAAGCCTATGCGCGGCAGCATCTCGGGCAAGCGTCCCTGCGGGCTCAGGTGGTTCTCGATGCGCACCGTGCCGTCGTCGTAGAAGTGGTAGGTGTAGTCGAGCGTGAAGCCTGCCATCTGCACCCCTGAGATGTAGAGGTCGAGGGCTCCATAGGAGGATGCTCCCACCTGTACCAGCTGGCTGACGCGGACGGTGACTTCCTTTGCTGCCTTCTCGGGCGAGACTATCAGGCGCACCTCAGCCGGACGTATGCGCAACTGCTGCACGCCCTTGGAGTACCAGAGGGTTGCCACCTGGTTGCCGTAGCCCTCGGCATAGCCTCCGTTTACGCGGAAGGCGTCCCACGAGTCGAACTCGTTGGCCAGTGGGGCACGCCACAGGTTGAACTCGATGGGTGACTTGATCACCTGCCGGCCATCAATCTCGATCTGTGCCAGGTTGCCCGTCGCCTTGCTGATGACGTAGCCGAAGCCCTGGCCGCTGATGGTGATCTGCCGCTCGTCCTCCGCGGCATTCATTCCTGCGCCCGTGCTCTGTGGCAGAGCGGTCTGGGCAGGTATGTTCCACGACGTGAGCTCCAGCTGGTCCCATGCCACCTCATGTCCTGCCTTGGCCCATATCTCGTCCTTCTTCAGCATCGAGGCAATGGTGACGCGGTATTCTTTGCCTGGCAAGATAGCGGGCTTGTGGTAGGGAATGCGCACCACCTGCGTCTGCTGCGGCGCTGTGGTGAACTGTATGTCGCCTTCCTCCAGCACGTCGCCGTCGGCCGTCAGAGTCCAGTGCGAGGCATACTGCGAGAGGTCGGTGAAGAAGAGGCGGTTGGTGACTTCGGCCTCGCCCGTCTCGGCGTTGAGCAGGCGTATGCTGAGGGGCTGGGTGGTCCATTTCATTTGTTTCATCTCGGGCTGCACGGTGCGGTCGGGCCAGATGCTGCCGTAGGTGCGCATGTTGCCGCCAATGGTGTAGAAGGTGCCCGTGTCGCCGTTGCCGTCGAAGGTGAGATAGAGCACGGCGCCGTCGGGGGCAAAGCGCTTGGCGCGGATGTCGTCGTCGGAAAGGCATTGGTCGTAGATGGCCACATTGTCCATCTCAGCATCGGCAGTGAAGATGGTCTGTGGGTCTTGTGCATGATTGCCGGCAAAGCGTCCGATGTTGATAGGGTAGGGGAAGTTGCTCAGCACACCGCGCTCAGCGTTGCCGTTGCCCCGACGGCGGCTGTTGTCGGGCGCAGGGGCCACTGTCGGCTCTGTGCCTTTCAGCTGTCCGTCGATGAAGAGCTTCATCTCTCTGCCATTCCATGAGGCCGTCACCTGGTGCCATTGGCCCACCCAGTTGTCGGGCAGGTCGACGGTGAGGGCATGTTTCACGCCCGAGTGTAGGAAGAACTGCAGTTTGTCGCTGCCTTTCTGCACCACGCCAAACTGCGTGTTGCCCTTCGTCACGTAGGGTGCACCCTCGTACATGCCGCTCAGCTTGCCGGGCTTCACGTCGAAGCTGATGGTGAGCGCCTTGCTCTGTAGCTCCACGTTGTTGCTGCGGTACACCTCCACCCACTCATCGTGGCCGCTCAGGTGCAGCACGCCTTTCGCCACCTTGGCGTTTCCCATGAGGTGAACGGGCGTGTTGTAGGGTGAGCTGTCTGTCAGCGGACGGATATGCTCGGTAAGGCCAGGGCTGACAAAGTCCCAGAGGGCACCGCCCATCACTCGCGGATGACGGCGGATGACGGCCCAGAACTCGTCGAGTCCGCCGCCGGCATTACCTGCCACGGACAGGTATTCGTCCATGAACGAGGGGCGTGGGTCTTGCTCTTCGGGCACCATGGCCGTGTTCATCTCCAGTTCGTAGGGCGTGGGATAGCGCGGCCCTATGATGTCTTCCCCAGGATGGGCGTAGGCATTGCCGCCGTACATGAAATAGCGGGTGGGGTCGAGCCGTTTGCCCTCCTTCACCACTTCGGTGATGTTTGGGCCCTCGCCGCTCTCGTTGCCGGCACTCCAGAACAACACGCAGGGGTGGTTGCGGTCGCGCAGCACCAGCTTCTGCACGCGCTCCAGGTACATGGGCAGGAACTTGGCGTCGTTCGACACGTACTCCGTGGCATGGGCTTCGTCGCCCGTCTCATCGATGATGTACAGGCCGTACTCATCGGCCAGTTCCAGATATTTGTTCACGGGCGGATAGTGCGAGGTGCGGACGGCGTTGAAGTTGTGCTGCTTCAGAATCTCCATGTCGCTACGGATGGTCTCTTCGTTCATGGTGTGTCCCAGCTCGGGGTGCTGCATGTGTGTGTTCGTGGCGTTCACCTTGATGGGCTTGCCGTTCAGGTAGAAAGTCTGGTGGCGTATCTCCGTCTCTTTGAATCCCATCTTGCTGCTTATCTGCTGCACGACGTCGCCCTTCTCGCTGAGCAGCTCGAGCGTGAGCAGGTAGAGCACGGGGGTCTCAGCCGTCCATTTGTCGGGGTTGGCAACTTGCGCCGTCAGCGTGAGCGACTTCTTCCCTTTCTTGGTCATGGTGAATCGGTCGGAAAGCATCTCCTTCACCTGCTTGCCCTTGGTGTCGGTCAGCGTGGCGCGAACGGCGTACAAGCCCTGCGCGTCGTCGTATTTCTTCACGTCGACGTTCACCTTGAGCGTGGCGTCGCGGTATTGGTCGTCCAGGTCGGTGGTGACAAACCAGTCGAACAGCCGGGTCTTAGGCGTGGCATAGAGCGTCACATCGTCGAAGATGCCGGCCAGGCGCCAGTAGTCCTGTCCCTCCAGATAAAAGCCGTCGCTGTATTTGATGACCTTCATGGCCAGCGTGTTGCGACCTTTCTTCAGATACGGAGTGATATTGTACTCGGCAGGCTCCTGGGCTCCTTCGTTGTAACCCACCTCCTGACCGTTGATCCA
>JAILPA010000127.1 GCA_024690505.1 Prevotella sp. | reverse complement strand
GGCGAGGGAGGCGGCACTTGCCCGTAACTTCGAGTCCGACTCCAAGAGCAAGACTTATTTCTATGGCAGGCACAGGGTCACAGGCGAGATGTTCTCGATAAGCCGCCTGACCAAAAAGAACACAGACATTTTCCGGCTCGAAATTTGCGTCAACAAGAGGGACGACGACAATATCATCCAGGAACTGAAACGCCTGGGCTACGTGCAGGAAAAAGTCTGGCAGGAGGACTTGTTAGGGAAGCCAGTCTATTTCTGTTCCTTCCTCCACAAAAGCGGCCCGTATAGAGCCGTGTTCGAACGACTGATGGGCGTGAAGGACTGGGTGAGAGAAGTGAAGTTTGAGAAGTTGGAAGAAAACTGATCCGTTTAATCTGTTGTGTGAAGAATTTCAACTTGTGCGGTTGGTGTAGCAGCATGACCGCACAGGTTGGATTATTTCAGGATGCCCTGCTCCCTCAGTCGTCAATTGTTATATTCCGGATTCTTTATATAACCAATCTCGTATAGTCCCCTTCACCAACAACCCATATCTTGATGATGCCGTTCTGACCGTAATCTATTATGGGTTATTGTCATCTGCTATAGAAGTCCGATAGACATGGCAATAGCTTGATTGGATGGGCGGAATGTAAGGAAAAATCTGATTTGCGAAAAGTGCCGTGCGACGGGACTTTTGAAAAAGCACCGCTTTGAGGGTGGAAAAGGACAGCTTTGAGGGTCAAAAAGCGGTGCTTTTCCACCCTCAAAGTTATCCTTCCCTTTTTGTAAGATTATCCGTGTAAAGATAATTTCCCAAAAAGATTCAGTCTTGCATGATTCATTATCCTGCTAAGCCCCATCACCACCACAACAGATGAGAGCCCCCTTATGAAAGAATGAAAAATGAAAGACGGAAACCGTTTTAACGGACAGCAATAATTATTATTTATGTTTGCTTCCGTTTAACGAAAAGTCAGCTACAAAGTTAGGCACGTTCTGTCTTCATCATCCGCCGCCACTTAAGGTAGCCGAAGATGGCGATGACGACGTAGAGGGCGTAGAGCGAGGCCTTGAAGGGGATGTCCTTATAGAAATAGAGGATGGAGGTGACCACGTCGACGGCAATCCAGATGAACCACTGCTCCAGATACTTGTGGGCCAGCGCCCAGATGCCTACTAAGCTTAAGGCTGTCGTAAACGAGTCGGCCAAGGGTACGTTCGAGTTTGTGAATGTCACTAGAATCCAGAAGATGATGGCCCACAGGGCGGCAATGGTCATCAGCCAGGGGAGCACCAAGCGACGGGGGAAGTGTCGGATGGGGACTTCACGATGTTCCTCTGAGGGTGGGGGCGTCTGCCGTTTCGTTGCGTCTGGCTTGCGGTCTTCGGCCGTTGTGGTGTTCTTGTCCGGGGAGATAATCCTGGCGGCCCCCCACTTCCACCATCCGTAAATGGTTACCGACAGGTAGTAGAACTCCATGCCACAGTCGGCATAGAGTCCCTTCTGGTAGTAAAGCACGATGCCGAAGGCCTGCATGGCAAAGCCCACCGCCCACATCCAGATGCTGGCCCTATATTCCAAAAGGATATAGGCCAGCCCGAGGATGGTGGTCAGGATGTCAAGCCAATGGGCTGTAATAAATTCCATATAAAGCTAAGTTAAAGCTGCGGCGGGCAAACCGACGCACACGAACCTAATGCTGCGACGGGCAAACCGACGCACACGAACCTAATGCTGCGGCGGGCAAACCGTCGCACACGAAAACGAGGTGCGTTTTTTTATTCCTCATTCCTCATTTAGTCAGAACGTTAGCGACAGATGTGCCATGAAATTGAACGGTGCCGATGGCGCGAAACCGGCAGCTTGGCCTTCGTTGACGGTCAGACCGTCGCGCGTGTCCCATGTGTTGACGGCAATCACCTCTCCGTTGGCATTCATCTCGTACTGTGGCGCTGCCCAGCCGTTGTTGTCGTACTTGGTGCTGAAGATGTTATAGAGCGTCACACCGAAGGTGGCGTCCTGAATGCCCATCTTCTTCAGGTTGAGCGTGTAAGAGAGGTCGACGTTGGTGTTGAAGTGCTTCTTCAGCAGCAGTGTCTCGTAGCAGGGGTTGCCGTTCACGTCGGTGCACAGCATCTTGTCAAAGCCTGTGTTTGTGAGGTACTGGTCGCTGACATACTGGCTCTGAATGCTGCCCCGGAATCCCTGATATGTGAAGGTGAAGATGTTGTTGAGGATGAGGTCAGGCGAGAACGACAAGGGATTGTCTTTCAGCGTCACGGTCGTCGTGTAGTCGTCGAGCAGCACGTTGAGCTCCTTGACGCGGTTCTTCGACCATGTGGCGTTGGCATCCCATCGGAACCAGTCCACAGGTTGCCATGTGGCTTCCAGTTCCACTCCCAGCCGGTAGCTCTTGTCCACGTTCTGCGTTTTGCCTTCACCAATGGCATTCAGTTCTCCCGTCAGCACGAACTGGTCTTTATAGTTCATCCAGTAGAGGTTGGCCCCAGCCGAGAAAGTGGTGCTTTTGAACTGGTAGCCTGCTTCGAGGTCGTTCAGCCGCTCGGGCTTGATCTCGTCAAGCGGCAGCTCCTGGAAGTTGTTGCGCACGGGCTCTTTGTGGGCAATGGCATACGAAGCGTAGACACGGTGTTGAGGCGTGATGGCATAGTTCAGGCCGAACTTGGGGTTGAAGAAGTTGTAGGTCTTGTCAATCACGTATTCGCTGCTCTTGCCTGCCACGTATTCGTCGGTGGGGTCTTGCATACGTATGCCCACGCTGCGGAACTGCAGGTCGGCAAAGGCGTTCAGGCCCTTGGCAAAGGTGTAGTTCACCTTGCCGTAGACGTTGAAGTCGGTCTTCTTGGCACGGTCGCGATAGTATTCGTGGTCGGGGGTCAGCACATAGCCGTTCACCCCGTCTTTCACCGTGCTGCCGCCAATCTTGAGCTTGTTGCCGTCGTCGTCTTTATATATCATATAAGGTGCACCTGCCCAGATGACACGTCCGAAGTGGTCGCCCAAATACTTGTTCCATCCGCCTCCGATGGACGCCTCCAGGTCTTTGCGGTTATCGAACACCAGCGATGCCACGATGCCGTAGAAGTCGTTCTCCATCCTCTTCTGCTGCACCAGGTCGCCCTGTATGAGCGAGTAGTAGTTCACGCCACCGACGTTCCTGGTAACGGGTTCGACCGTCTGTCCCAGCCCGTACTTCTTCCATTTCCTGTCCATTTTGTACTGCTCGTAGTATCCGTCGCCACGCGTATAGTGCAAGGCGGCGTTGAACTTTAGCAGGTTGCTGGGCCGCTGGTTCCAGATAAGCTGGTAGTTCTGCTGGTGGTAGTTGTCGGTCTGGTTTTTGTAGTAGCCTGTGGGGTTGCCGTTGGCATCGAATCCCATGATGCCGCATGAGTTGAATGTGCGGCCATACTTGTCCTGTTCATATTTCGACGTGTAGTTCCATGCGTGATAGGTCTCTTCGATGCCGTTGAAGGTGATGAACTTCACCACCGTATTATCGCCGAACCAGCCCGCCTGCAGGAAGTAGCTGTTCAGCTTGGTCGATGCACGGTCAAGATAGCCTTTCGACCCGATGTTGCTCAGTCGGCCCTGCACTCCCCAGTGGCCGTTAGCCAGTCCGGTGCCGAAGCGCACTGTCTCCTTGTGGCTATAGTAGGAGCCGCCGCTGAGGTCAACCCCCACGTAGGGATCGGTGCCGATGTTTTCCGTCTGCATGTTCAGCGTGGCACCAAATGCACCGGCACCATTCGTCGACGTGCCCACGCCGCGCTGTATCTGCATGGACTGTACCGACGAGGCGAAGTCGCCCATGTTGACCCAGAAGAGCTGTGCCGACTCGGCATCGTTCATGGGAATGCCGTTGGCGGTGATGTTGATGCGGCTGGGGTCGGTGCCGCGTACGCGTAGTGTGGTGTAGCCAATGCCGTTACCAGCATCGCTGGTCATGGTGACGCTGGGTGTCAGCGACAGCAAGTAGGGTATGTCCTGGCCGTAGTTGACGCCTTTCAGTTGCTCTTTTCCCATGTTGGTGAATGCTACAGGAGTCTTGCTGTTGGCGCGCGTAGCAGTCACTTGTACGCCTTGCAGCTCAACGCTTTTCAGCGTGTCAACGTTCTCAGCCTGGGCCATCATTGCCGATGCCAGTGCTGTCATCAAGAAAAACTTTCTCATTATTTACCTTATTAATAATTATAACAATAAGGGGTCGTTATAAGTGAACTCTTCATCCCTACGCCGGCATTATCCGTATCAGGTTCTGAGGGTATCATCTCAGCCGCCACCAGGCAGCACCCCTTGAATATCGAGTGCAAAGTTACGCAATTTCTGCGAAACAACAAAATTTTTGCACCACTTTGACGTTCCTTGCCGTCACTTTGTCTTGCTCCGAAGGTGCTGTGCCCCGAAAATGCGAAGAAAAACGAGTTTTCCTTTTGCATTTCTCACGTTTTTTCGTAACTTTGCCATCAAAGATGGCGAACTTACTTCATCTCGGCAAAAAAAAGAAACGAGTTTCTTTGTTTTGCTCTCGATTTTTCGTAACTTTGCCATCAAAGATGGCGAACTTACTCCATCTCGGCAAAAAAAGAAACGAGTTTCTTTGTTTTGCTCTCGATTTTTCGTAACTTTGCCGGCCAAACGCAAAGACAATGACCATCATTGAGCAATTACAGGAGCGGATACTGATACTCGACGGAGCCATGGGCACCCTCATTCAGCAGCAGAGTTTGCCGTCCGAGGTCTTCTGTCGTGCTCCCTTCCAGGATTGGCCAGTGGCGCTGACTGGCAACAACGAGGTGCTGAACCTGACGGCCCCTGACGTGGTTGCCGCCATTCACCGTCGCTATATCGAGGCCGGTGCCGATATCATCTCCACCAACACCTTCTCGGCCAACCGCATCAGTCAGCAGGAATATGGCTGCGAAGAGCAGGCCCGCATCATGGCTCTTGAGGGAGCCCGCCTGGCCCGTCGCGTGGCCGACGAGATGGGCACCTCTGCTGTGGGCAAGCCGCAGCCTGCCGATACGGACGTATCGTCCCTCTCACCGAGGAAGATATGGGTGGCAGGCTCGATGGGGCCCACGTCGAAGTCGCTCTCGCTGAGCAGCGACATGAGCCATCCTGCTGTCCGCACTGTCACGTTCGACGAGATGTCAGCCGCCTATGGCGAGCAGGCCGAGGCTCTGGTGGAGGGCGGTGCCGACCTGCTGCTGCTTGAGACCTGTTTCGATGCTTTGAACGCCAAGGCCGCCCTCTATGCCATTGAGCTGCTGAACGAGCGGTTGGGCCGTCAGATTCCCGTCATGGTGTCGGCCACCATCAACGACCGTAGCGGCCGTACACTGACCGGACAGACGCTCGAAGCTTTTTACGTCAGCATATCCCATTACCCCATACTCAGTTTCGGCCTGAACTGTTCGTTTGGCGTCACCGACCTGCGTCCGTTCGTCGAGCAGCTCTCCGCCGTGGTGCCGGTTTTCATCAGTCTGCACCCCAATGCCGGTCTCCCCAACGAGATGGGCGAGTACGAGGAGCTGCCGCAGTTCACCGCTACCCACCTGCGTCAGATGGCCGAGGCGGGACTGCTGAACATAGCCGGTGGCTGCTGTGGCACCGACGAGCGCCACATCCGAGCCATTGCTGAAGCCCTCGATGGTCTGCCGCCGAGGCGATTGCCTGCTGCCGATGACCGTCTGCACGTGGCCGGACTGGAGCCCCTGTGCATAGACCGTGCCGTGAGCAACTTCATCAATGTGGGCGAGCGTACCAATGTGGCCGGCTCGCGCCGCTTTGCCCGTCTCATTGCCGAGAAGAAATACGAGGAGGCCTGCACCGTGGCCCGTCAGCAGATAGAGGGCGGTGCTGCCGTCATCGACATCAACATGGACGATGCCATGCTCGACAGCCGACAGGAGATGCAGACCTTCCTGCGATATATATCCAACGACCCCGCCATAGCCCGTAGCGTGCTGATGATCGACTCGTCCGACTGGCCCACGCTCGTCGAGGGACTGAAGAACGCCCAGGGCAAGTGCATCGTGAACTCCATCAGTCTGAAGGGTGGAGAGGCCGACTTCCTGTCCAAGGCCCGCGAGCTGCGCCGCTTGGGTGCCGCCGTGGTGGTGATGGCGTTCGACGAGGATGGCCAGGCCACTACCTTCGAGCGCAAGACCGCCGTGGCACGCCGCGCCTACGAGCTGCTGACCGCCATCGGATTCCCACCGCAGGACATCATCATCGACGTGAACATCCTCTCCGTGGGAACCGGCATCAGCGAACATGCCGCCTACGGCATCGACTTCATATGCGCCGTGGAGTGGATCAAGCAGAACCTGCCCATGGCACGCACAAGCGGCGGCGTGAGCAATCTCTCCTTTGCCTTCAGGGGAAACAACGCCGTGCGCGAGGCCATGCACTCAGCTTTCCTCTATCATGCCATCCGTGCCGGACTCGACATGGCCATCGTCAACCCCTCGATGCTGCAGGTCTACGACGATATCGACCCCACGCTGCTGAAGGCCGTGGAGGACGTCATCTTGAACACTGACGATGGTGCCACCGAGCGACTCATCACCCTGTCCGACCAACTGAAACAGGCCGTCGGCACAACGCAGACCGATGCCAACGCGCCCGCCACCACCAATCCCTGGCGGCAGACACCCGTGGAGGAACGGCTGAAATACGCCCTGAGCAAGGGCAACACCGACTATCTTGAGACCGACGTCATGGAAGCCCTCCATGCATACGGCGACAATCCCGTGGCCGTGATTGAGCAACCCCTGATGCAGGCCATGGAACACGTGGGCGTGCTCTTCGGTGAAGGGAAGATGTTCCTGCCACAGGTGGTGAAGTCGGCGCAGGTGATGCGCCAGGCCGTAGCCCTGCTCCAGCCCTACATGACCGATGATGCCGGACAGGGCACCCGTCCCGTCGTGGTGATGGCCACTGCTAATGGCGACGTGCACGACATCGGCAAGAACATCGTCGACATCGTGCTGGGTTGTAACCACTTCGATGTGCACGACCTAGGCGTGATGGTGAGCAACGAGACCATACTCGACGCCTGCCAGCGCCTGAAGCCTTGCTTTGTGGGCGTTAGCGGACTGATAACGCCGTCGCTGAAAGAGATGGAGAACCTCTGCTGTCTGTTCCAGCGCCACGGCATGACGACCCCCATCATTGTGGGCGGCGCCACCACATCGGCCGTTCATACCGCCGTGCGTCTGGCCCCGCACTACGACGGCGGCGTGATTTATGGCGGCGACGTGTCGTACACTTCGGTGCTGGCACGACGCCTGCAGACCGACCGCGAGGCCGTGCTGACGCAGGTGAAGGCCGAGCAGCAACAGGTGAGGGAGGCCTACGAGACCCGACAGGTGGAGCTGCTGTCCTACGACGAGGCCAACCGCCGGGCCCCGCGGCTGACCTACGACGACAGCTATCCCACAGCCGTGGAGCTCAGTGCCCGTGTGCCCGATACCGATGTGCCCGTGGCCGATGTGGAACCACTCATCGACTGGCGCATGTTCCTGCTCTTCTGGGGCTTCAAGGGCGAGACGCTGCCACAGCTGCTGGTGAATCCCGAGGCCAAAGACACACTGGAGCGCGGCCGGCAGTGGCTGGCCGATGCAGCGGCCGCCGACCGCCTGCAGCTACAGGCACTGGTGCGCTTCGAGCCTGTCAGGTGCCGTGGCAACGACCTGCTCTTTGCCGACGGAGAGGTGATGCCCATGCTGCGCAGTCAGAGCACTACCGGCGGACAGCGCTCACTGGCCGATTTCTTCGACGAGCGGCAGGAGCGCCCCCTGGGACTCTTTACCATCGTGGCCCGCACGAAGACACCACCAGCCGACGATGCCGAGAAGCTCATGGCACATGCCGTCTGCGCCCGTCTGGCCGAGGCTTGTGCCCAGTGGCTGCAGCAGCGCCTCTATGGTCCTCTCCGAGCCATCAGGGCCGCCTTCGGATATGCCACCTGTCCCGACCACTCGCTGAAGCGCATCGTCTTCGACCGTACCGATGCCACCGCTCTGCTGGGACTTACCCTCACCAGTCATTACTCCATACAGCCGTCGACCGCCGTCTGCGGCCTGTTCATAGCCCATCCCGAGGCTCGCTTCTTCCCCATCGGCTACATTGACCGCCAGCAGCTGGACGACTATTGCCGGCGACGGGGCATCACCGCCGACGAGGGCGAACGTCTTCTTTCGAAATATATCATCGCTAAAAGCTAACCGCCATGAGCAAAGTTATAGACATCTTGAAACACAGCACAGCGCCCTTCGCCTCGTTCGAGCTGGTTCCGCCACTGAAGGGCAGCGACGTGAGCCGCCTCTACGATAGCATCGAGCCGCTGATGGAGTTTCAGCCCCCGTTCATCAACGTCACTTGTCACCGCGACGAGGTGGAGTACGCCCCCAACGGCGACGGCACCTACACCAAGCTGGTGCTGGCCCGCCGGCCCGGAACCATCGCCATCGTGGCAGCCATCATGCGCCGCTACCAGGTGGAGATTGTGCCACACGTCATTTGCGGAGGAGCGTCGAAGTCGAAGGTGGAGAGCGAACTGCTCGACCTCCACTTCCTGGGCATCGAGAACGTGGTGGCACTGCGTGGCGATGCCATCCCGGGGCAGCGCTTCTTCATCCCTGAGCCCGATGGCTTCGCTCACACCGACGAGCTGGTGGGCATGATTCACAACCTGAACCACGGCGTCTACCTTGATCCCACGGTGAAGAACGGCGTGGCCACCAATTTCTGCGTGGGCGTGGCAGCCTATCCCGAGAAACACTATGAGGCCGCAAATCTCAACACCGACATTGAGAACCTGAAGCGGAAGGTGGATGCCGGAGCCGACTATGTCATCACCCAGATGTTCTTCGACAATCAGAACTTCTACCGCTTTGTAGACCAGTGCCGCAAGGCGGGCATCACCGTGCCCATTGTGCCAGGACTGAAGCCCATCTCGGCCAAGCGGCAGATAGAGCTGCTGCCGCGCTCGTTCCATATTGACATACCCCAGGACTTGGTCAGCGCCATGCAGCAGGCCCGCACCGCCGACGATGCCTATCAGGTGGGCATAGAGTGGGGCATCTGCCAGAGTCGCGACCTGCTGGCCCACGGTGTGCCCGCTATACACTACTACACCATGTCGAAGGCCGACAACGTGAAAGCCATCGTGAAAGCCGTGTTCTGACCCCGACGGCACGGCTAGCGTACGTTCATGGGCAGCATGTCAGGATGCTTCCCGCCGTACGTCACGGTCGCTCACGAAATGAAAAGCGCTGCTTTACCATCCGTAAAGCGGCGCTTTGACATCCGTATCGGTCAGCTTTGCTTTCAGACGTGAGTTAGACCTAAGCTCTTCGCAATGAACCTTCTTTCTTCTGTGAATACTTTTTTTTGTTATCCGCTAAAACTAAAAACTCTGAACTACAATGCTCCACACGTCTTCCCTCTCCTTGAGGGGAGGAAAGTGGCGTGCGTAGTGTCACGCGGGTAGTGCGAATTGATGGGCAACAGCTTGATTGAAGCGGAAGGATGTAAGGAAAATTCTAATTCGTAAAAAATGCGATAAAACGGGATTTTTGGAAAAGCACCGCTTTGAGGGCAGAAAAGGACAGCTTTGAGGGTCAAAAAGCGGTACTTTTCGGCTCTCAAAGCTGTCCTTCCCTTTTTGTAAGAATATCTGTGTAAAGAAAAACGACAACAGAATCAAGCTTTTGGCAATGGACTAAACAGACTTACACGGAATGACCGAAAAAGTCCGAGATAGTCCGATGCAAATGCCTGAGAAAGTCCGAGATAGCATTCCTAGGGTCGAACTCACGTTTGGTTAAGTTGTCCTTTGTTGTTGCCAACGAATCTTGATGGCAATGCTGCTCGAACCCAGTAAGACTTAAGAATTATCAAAAAACGTGCCGTTGGCGTTAATAATTCGTGATTTTTGATGTGGAATCCATAATAAATTACTATCTTTGTGGCCGATTCTTTGAATAAGCTTGCCATAGGCGCCAGACCCCAGAGGCCTGAAGACTGAAATGGTATTTTGAAGAGATAACACAACAAAAGACATTATAAAGATGAAAGTTGCAATTGTTGGCGCCAGCGGCGCCGTGGGCCAGGAGTTCCTGCGCCTGCTCGACGAGAGAAATTTCCCCATGGACGAATTGGTGCTCTTCGGTTCGGAGCGTAGTGCCGGCCGCAAATACACCTTCCGCGGCAAGGAACTGACGGTGAAGCTCCTGCAGCACAACGATGACTTCAAGGATATCGACATAGCCTTCACCAGTGCCGGAGCTGGCACATCGAAGGAGTTTGCTGACGATATCACCAGATATGGCTGTGTGATGATTGACAACTCGAGCGCCTTCCGCATGGATGACGACGTGCCCTTGGTGGTGCCTGAATGTAACGCCGAGGATGCCCTGAAGCGTCCGCGCGGCATCATTGCCAATCCCAACTGCACCACCATTATGATGGTCGTCGTGCTGCAGCCACTGGAACGGCTGAGCCACATTAAGCGCATCCACGTCGCCTCCTACCAGAGCGCCAGCGGTGCCGGTGCCGCCGCCATGCAGGAACTGCAGCAGCAGTACAGGGAGATAGTAGAGACGGGCGAGGTGAAGACCGTGAAGAAGTTCCCCCACCAGCTGGCCTACAACGTCATCCCCCAGATTGACGTCTTCCAGCCTAACGGTTACACTAAGGAAGAGATGAAAATGTTCAACGAGACGCGTAAAATCATGCACACCGATGCCCGCTGCTCGGCCATGTGTGTACGTGTGAGCTCGCTGCGCAGTCACTCTGAGAGCGTGTGGATTGAGACCGAGCGCCCCCTCAGCGTGGAGGAAGCCCAACAGGCCATCGCCAATGCCCCGGGCTGCACGCTGGTCGACGACCCCTCGACGCTCACCTATCCCATGCCGCTTCACACCGCTGGCAAGGACGACGTCTTCGTGGGCCGCGTACGTAAGGACTTGGCCGACGACAACGGCTTGACCTTCTGGCTCTCGGGCGACCAGATCCGCAAGGGGGCTGCCCTGAATGCCGTCCAGATAGGGGAGTACTTGATAAAGGTAGGCAACGTGAAGTAGTTCATTCTCCTGTTTAACTAAAACCATTAAACTTATGAACAGAATCAAGGAAGCCACCATCCTCGCCGTAGGACTCGTAGTGCTGGGATGGTTTGTGAAGTGTGGCATCAACGACTTTGCCAACAAAGACCGCCAGGTGACCGTGAAGGGACTGGCCGAACGAGAAGTGGACGCCGACCAGGTGACGTGGAGCATCAGCACCACCGAGATGGGCGACGACCTGCCTGCCCTCTATCAGCGCATAAGCCAGCAGGCAGGCAAGATAAAGGCATTCCTCGTGAAGAACGGGCTCAACGAGAACGAGATTACCATCAACCCGCCCTCGGTGAACGACCTGGAGGCCAACCAGTGGAGCGAGAACCGCAAAGCATACCGCTACATGGCCAGCACCACCGTCACCGTCTACACCAAGGAGGTGAAGAAGGTGAACGATGTCATCTACAAACAGGGTGAGCTGCTGGAGCAGGGAGTGGCCATAGAGAGCGGATACCCCTCGTACGAGTTTAAGTCGTTCCAGAAACTGAAGCCCGAGATGATGCAGGAGGCCATCAAGAACGCCCAGAAGACCGCCGAGCAGTTTGCCGAAGCCAGTGGGGCCGACCTGTGTGGCATACAGACCGCCGGTCAAGGTCAGTTCGACATAGAAGACCGCGATCAGAACACGCCTTACATCAAGAAGATTCGCGTGGTGACCACCGTCACCTACTCGCTGAAGGACTGACCACTGCTGACCCGCGATAGAAGAAAAGAAGAAACCGCAAATGCTTCGATGAAGCACTTGCGGTTTCTTCTTTGTGTCGACACTTGCGACACAATTTCTTTAATCGAACTAATGCCAATTTTACTATATCATTTATTATTAACATGTTACAAAATTCGTATTTTTGTTGACTTACGCCAAAATTTAGTTAAAACACGCCAAATTTAATATAAAACGCCAAAAATGCGCCAAAAAAGCATGGTACATTTATGGATTTTTCGTACTTTTGCATCCAGTAAAAAACACTGTTGTTATGGCAAAACTGGAATTACGGCTTTCGTCTAAGGTCCAACAAGAGACTGGCAGACAGGAAATACTTATCAGGTTCTTTAATGGCAAGGTCTTCAACATGAGGGCCAAGAGTGAAATCTATGTCAATGCCGACTTCTTTGAATACTATGTTGACAGGAAGAGAACGCGTGAGACGTTACACATTGACATCCCTTATAAGGTCAACTCTGCAACACTTCAAGAAGCAGAGAAGTTTGGCTGGCTTTTGCGCGAGAGTGGAGAACTTGTCGTTAGTGGACGAAGGATTGAAACACCTGAAGTCAAATATCATAAAGAGCAGCTTAGACGTCTTGAAGTGTTGAAGAAGTTCATCATGGAGAAGTATGAAGAAGCCGACAAAGAAACGGTAAATGGAGATTGGCTTACAGACATCGTTGACAGGCACAATCACCCGGAGAAATATCGCCCTAAGGTTGAGAAGAAAATATTCTATGAGCTTGTGGAGCAATACATCACAAAGAGACAACTTGCTGAATCACATGCACGGTCATTCCGGGTCATTACTCGTGCAGTAGCCAGATATGAAGGATTCATAAGAGCAACTGACATCAGTCGCAAGAACTTCGTTTTTGATATTGATACAGTTACACGTTCTGACATAGAAGGTTTTGCTGACTATCTTAAAAACGAGAAAGAATTGGCTGACACCCATCCCGATTTATTCAAAAAACTCTTTGAAGCTTATCCCTTGGCAGTCGGCTCAGGACAACATGTGTTGGAAGGGCGTGGCGACAACACTGTAAAGAATATGCTGTCACGCTTAAAGTCCATGTTCTGCTTTTACTATGAGCGTGGAGACACCGACAACCGTCCCTTTGATGGATTGAAGATCGGTGCAGCCATTTTTGGTACACCTTATTATATAACTATAGAGGAGCGAAACCAGATAGCAGATGCTGACCTTGAAAAAGCATGGAGACATTATGACGAAGCCAAAAAGAAAGCCTCGAAAATGCCCATCAAGACTTTGATAGCCATGCGTGACATCTTTGTGTTTCAGTGTTTTGTTGGATGTCGAGTCGGAGATTTGGAAAAACTGACGCCCCAGCATATACATAGCGGGGTGCTTGTCTATACCCCCCATAAGACCAAGGATGAAACTGAAGAGCCTATACAGGCTCGTGTGCCTTTGCATCCGAAAGCATTGGCCTTGATAAAGAAATATAAAGGACAAGACAGGTTCGGCAGACTATTTCCTTTCATCTCTTCGCAAAAATACAATGAGGCATTAAAGGTTGTCTTCACTTTGGCAGGCGTAACGCGTAACGTTGAGGTAAGGAATCCGAAGACTGGTGAAAGCGAAATAAGACCTATTAATGAGCTTGCCGCAAGCCACCTTGCTCGGCGCACATTCATTGGCAATGCATATTTCAAAGTTGCCGACCCCAACTTGATTGGCAAGATGTCTGGTCACGTTGATGGCTCCAAAGCATTCAGGAGATATCGCAAGATTGAGGACGAGACACTGAAGAATGTGATTGACATGATAGGATAATGCAATGCTATATCATTATATATAATAATGTGTAGCGATTTAAAGAAAAAGTCGTAACTTTGCATCCAGATGATGACAACAGAAGATATTATTTGATTGACGATAAAGTCGAATAAACATACGTACAAGATATGACAGAGAAACAAACAAAGGAGTTTAAGAGCATTAGAAAGATACGCTCTGGCGACAAGGGGTTCAAAGACCTTTCAGCAACTTGTGTGGCATTGGCAAACGCACAGGGTGGAACGATATACGTAGGCATTGAAGACGAGACTAAAGACCCATTGCCAAATCAGATTGTCGAAGATGAAGAAATCAATGACACCATATCTCGGTTGAGGAGTCTGTGCTTCAATGTGAGCATTGCTGCATCTGAGCGGCTAGTCCATCAAAATGGCGCTCACTACTTTGAGGTATATGTGGCTCCATCATTGAAGTCTATTGCCACCACTTCCGATGGCAAGATATATATGCGAGTTGGCGACAAATGTGAACCCGTAAGAAACGAGGATCTGCAAAGGTTGTCTATAGAGAAAGGAGCCTATCAATGGGAACTGCTGTTGACAAGGACAAAGTTGGAAGAAATACCGAATGAGAATATTGCGAGGTTTGCTGACGATATCCGCCATTCGGATCGTGTGAAAAGTCATGTGAAGCAAATGTCCGACATAGAGATTCTTGAGCATTACAATCTCATGGATAACGGCATAATGACCAATCTTGGTGTATTATGGCTTGGCACCGCAAAACAACGGGGACGAATATCATTCCCCATATCTGTGCAATATATTGTGTATGACCAACTGGAACACAAGGTAAGAAAGATTGAATGGCACGATAACAAATACAACCCAAAGGAACTGCTGCTTGAAATAGAGAAGGAAGCAATTGAACTCGAGTATTATTATGAGTTCCCCAATGGCTTGTTCCGAAAGACCATCAGGCATTATCACCCAAAGGTGATAAGAGAGTTGTTATTGAATGCTTTCGCTCATAAGAGTTTCACAATCTCGAGCGATATAATGATTTGTGTTTATCCTGACAGGCTGGAAATTTCGAACCCAGGTGGTTTGCCTCTTGGTGTTACAGTAGACAATCTGTTGCATCAGCGCCACCGTAGAAATCCTTATCTCATCGCAATTATGAGTGACCTTGGACTAATGGAAGGTGAAGGGTCTGGCTACGACCTCATCTATGAGCTGAACTCAATGGAAGGCAAACGCCCACCAGTACCAGAATCTTCTTTCAACGAATTCAAAGTGACACAATATTCTGAGATACAGAATACAGAAATTCTGCCTTTGCTGGATTATACCCTGAAAAACTATGAGCTAACGCAAAAGGGATACATCACCTTTGGTGCAATAGCAAATGAGTCGAAGATGCTGGCAACCAAGTTGTCTGCATATCTGCAACTCTCTGACGAGGAACGCCTAAGAAGTTATATTACCCCATTGCTAAATCTTGGACTTGTCAATAAGCGTGGCACGGGAAAGGGAACTACTTATTTCATTAATCCAAAACTGATTGCCAATTCTAAGGCCAACGTCAAAACTACGCTAAAGAATATTGAGCCATATGCACTGAAAGCATTGATTATCGAAGACCTGAAGATACATCCTCAAAGCCTCATGTCGGAGATGGCCGAAAGGCTTCCTGATGTTGAGTTGACAGATTTGCGAAACACTGTATATAAGATGGTTGGAAAGGAATTAACTGCCAGTGGCGGTCGGACATACCGCAGATATGAATTGAATGATGGCAGAAAAGAAAAGAAATAAAAAAGAAAATGGGAAAAGATTTTCGCAAACACTTAATAATCAACGCATAATTTCTTTTTCAACAAATCTATTAAAACCTAAAAGAGCTGTTGCGTGACCTATTAGAGACAATTGTATCCAGGAGAAGACAAGCCCGAGAATATACGGACTACTCATTTCTCTCGTAATCCTAAGATTGCTGCATTCCTCAAAGCGTACCACTACGTAAAAGAATTTGGCGAGGGTCTGGATCGTATCTGCCGAGAGCAGGAGGCCAATGGGGCTAAAGCTCCTTCATTCCGAACTGACGAGTTCATCCTGAAGATTACAATACCAAAGGTGTATGAAAATGCTGAAATGGTAAACGGAGATGGGAAAAAGGTGGCTGTAAAGTTACAAGACAATTCTCTTGGGTTGACAGAAAAGGAAAACGTCATAGAAAACGTCACAGAAAACGTCACAGAAAACGTCACAGAAAATTATTAACTTGGTAAAGGAAGATCCTTACATCTCAACCTCTAATATGGCTCACATAATAGGTATTGACCGAAGAAATATAGCAAGAAATATTAAGAAATTACAAGAACAAGGCAAACTCCGTCGTGTAGGCCCGGACAAAGGAGGCTTCTGGGAAATAATCATATAAAGCGAATATTAGGCAATAGCCATAAAGGGGAAAAAGGCTCTCTCAGCGCATAGCGAGGGAGCCTTTTTAACATTTCTATGGGCGGAAAAGTCGTAAAAGTGTTAAATCAAGAGTTTATGGATTAAAATTTCTTCTGCTCAGTCAAACTACAATAACTTTGCCACCAAAATCTTTAATCTCTATTTATTATGATACAGAATTGTTTACTTCAAGGGAATGCCGACAAGGTTGGCAAGCTTGACACGGTGACAGAGGAAGCACTGCTTGCAAAGCAGCTCGTCTCACAGATTGTAAAGGGCGGTGACCACATTTCCCTGACACTGACCGCAAAGGGCATTGCCGCCCTTACGCGTGAACTCTCAGAACGTCTGCTGGCAGAGAAAGCGGCACATGCCGACTGCGAAACTGACGAAGGCCTTTTGACTAAGCAACAGGTAATGGAAACACTGTCTGTCAGTTCTACGACGCTATGGCTTTGGGAGCAGAAAGGCTACCTGATACCCGTAAAGATAGGTAGAAAGGTGTTCTATCGCTCAAAGGACATTAGCAATCTTCGCAACGGCAAATGATGGGAGGGGTGACTATGGAAAGCTTCGTTAAACTGAACCGGCGCTTCATGGAGTGGCGCTGGTACCATGACCCCGCCATGACCCACCTGTTCACGCACCTTATCATGCGGGCCAACTATTCTGATACGGACTGGCAGGATATTACCGTCAAGCGTGGTCAGCTTGTCACCTCGCGCCATGCGCTGGCAATGGAGACAGGACTGTCAGAGAAGGTTGTCAGGCGCTGCCTGCATCAGCTTGAAAGGACAGGGGAAATAAGAACCGAGTCCACCCACCACTACAGTCTGATAACAGTCGTCAAATACACAGAGTATCAGGGAGATGGCGCGTCGATGGGCCTGCAGAAGGCCAGCGAAGGGCCAGCCATAGGCCAACAAAGGGCCACAATAGAAGAAGAGAAGAAGGAAAGAAAGGAAGAAAATGCCTTGTCCTGCCCCACGCCAAGCAAAGAGTCCTTGACGGTAGCGGATACAGAGATGGATTCCCGGCACTTCATGGACTTCTTCAACCACGCTATGCAGGGCAAGCGGATACCCCAGATTGAAGGAATTGATGCCAAACGGCAAGAGCTGCTCAATACGTGCCTCAAGGAGTTTGGAAAGGACGCACTGTTCTCCGTCATTCAGAAGGCGGCAGCGTCCAGCTTCCTCAATGACGGTGGCCGGATTTCCTTTTTGGCTTCCTTCGACTGGATATTCAGGCCCTCGAACTTCCGCAAGATACTGGAGGGCAACTGTGACGACAATGTAAAACCCAACAAGAACAACCATGGAGCAGACAATATCAGTGGCTACCGCTCTGCCGATGACATCGTTAGCGGTGCAGCCGGAATCATCCTCGGCCTGCGCTCTGGCAGTGACCAAGCTCAGGAAGAGTTACCGGTCGTATGAGGAGTTCAACATGAGGGTCAACCCAGACACGCAGGCCGTGTTTGCCGCCGACGAACGCAAGACCATCATGGGTGAGTACTCTACGCTCGCCATGCTTGACCAGGCATTCGGCAATGGCGCTGCAGCAGCCTGGCTGGTGACGCTGATCACGAACCTGAATATCTTTGCCGGGTCAAGGAGCATGGACGACCATCAGGTCAGGAGCCTTGCCCTGCTGCTCTCCCAGGAATACCGCGACATGAAATACTCCGTCATGCAACTGTTCTTCCACCGCTTCAAGTGCGGCGACTTCGGGAGATTCTACGGGAAGGTAGACCCCATGGTCATCACCTGCGCCCTGAAGGACTTCGCTGCCGTCTGCGAGCAGAAACGTCAGCAGTTTAACAATGAAGACTTCGTACTCAGGCAGCAGGAAGCCGCCCGACGCAAGGCAGAACAGGAAAAGCGCTGGGATGTCTGCCGACAGGAGCTGTGCGACAGGAGTGGGACAGAAGAGCAACGGAAAGCATTCTCCAGCCTCTCATTCTGCTGCTTTGACGAGGAGAGAGGTGTTTTGCTGCTGTTTACCACCCAAGATGAATTCAGTCTTTTAGAGGGGCCGTTTCTCCCACTGCTCTCCGAGGTGTTCGCCAAGCACTACCCCAAGGTGAGGTTGCAGTACAAACTCCATGCACCAAGGAAACACATAGAAACGGAACCCATAGTGAAGCAGACCGCCATGAGTCTTCGCAAGACGAATGGACAGGACGGACACTTGGAGATACAGGCTGGCTTGAATGCTGCCCATGCCATCATCGATAACAAACTCCAGCTCGACAAAGAAAGTGCTGGCAAGATGAGAGACTATTTCCGCAAACGCTATGGCGGCACACCAGAAGATTACATCAAGAGATACCAACCAACACACGCATAATCATGGAGAAAAAGGAGAAGAAAATGAAAAGGAATACAACCGTCACGAACAGCGAGAAGTACCGGTTCCGCACACTGACTGGATATGACGAAATCGTCATCCATCTGTCTGCCAGTGCGGGTGAGTGGCTCGCCGGAACAACGAGGGCAAACGACGGAAGCTACATCAGTCATAGTACGTTACTATGGGACCTGGTGTCGCGGATGAGCCTGACGGCATCGGTGAGCGAGGGCTTCCGCCATACACTGCACCTGTCACCGGGGATGGCGCAGTATTCCGAACTGCAGCTGCAGGCTGAGTGGGGCATGGGCCTGCCATAAAGAGTGGATGTAATTTTTGGAAGGAGCAAACTTCTTTCAGATTTCGCTTACTCGTTTATAAGAGTTCATTCCGATTGCTTTTTAGTCCTTTTTCGTGAGGTTTTACACCCCGAAATAAAAAAATGTCTTCAAATTGAAAAAAAAAGTGGCTTGATGTACGTCAAATCAGATTTTATTCGTATCTTTGCTTCCGATTCTCGAAGTCTTATGCCGATGTGCATTGTTGGACGTGTCCAGAGTCGCACTGCAAAGACTGTCCACGCCGAACCAAGAGAAGCAGATTCTTTTGATGATGCTGACCGAGGTGGGCAACATCGGATGAGCTGAAAAGCAACGCCGAATGAGGTGGGAATGAGAGTCACTACATATGTAGAAAGGCGTTTACTCAACGCTTCATCGCTACACTCCAAACTTCGAACACTTGGAATCCCTGTAGCAGATGTAGCAATGGTAGA
>JAILPA010000086.1 GCA_024690505.1 Prevotella sp. | reverse complement strand
CCATCGACAGCATTGATAATAGCTTCAAAGACATAAGTCTTACCAGAAGTCAAAGGAGTGGACAATGTATAGTTGGCCTGATGATCCCAAGGATTTGAACCTGCCGTACCATTATCGAAGAGTAACATGTGATTCTTGCTGGGGTCGAACGGGTCGGGCTCCGGGAATGTGATGGGAGAGCCACTGACTGTAATCTTACTCAGGTTGAGCTTGGTGTTATGGGCTGAAGCCTTCACGCCATTGAGGTGGATATACTGTGCCTTAGGCTGTTTTGTGAGGACTGTGTTGCAGTCAAAGACACCCACGCCTTCTGAATTGAGGTCTACGAAAAAGATACCGTTATCGCCAGCTTCTTCACGGTTGATGAACAGACGAGCTGTTTGGCTAGCCGTTCCATAAAGAGTAATGGTACCGTAAGCCGACACATCGACATAAGAGATGTTTGTACCACCAGCATCAGTACCGAAAACGGTGCCAGCATCTGGATTGTTGAAATCTAATGTGCAACCCTGTACTTTTGTAACCCAAGTCAGTGTGGTGACATCGGTTTCGCTTTGTGCGTAAGCGCCGCTCCATCCAGTCACGAGCAGTGCAAGCACCATCAATGATTTTGTAAATTTTCTCATTGCGATTAAATTTTAGTGAATAAATGATAGTTATAAAAATATTATTAGTAATTTCGGGTGCAAAGGTAACGGGTTTCCCCGAAACGGACTTGCCTTTCTGAACCGAAGGCTTTTCTTTTTGTCTCATTTCGGCCAAAGCAAAGGGAAATAGGAGGAAAACAGTGTGAATATAGCATCGAAACACTCAAAAAAAAACGAAAAAGCTGTCCTTTCTGTTCTATCAAGAATTAGAGAATTAGAGGATTTATCGCTCGGCGGAGAATCCCGTTAGGATAAACAATCTCTAATTCTCTAATTCTCTAATTCTTGATAACAAAAAACTTGACCCACATGAGGGGAAGCACTCGCTAATTCTTGATAACGACTTTCCTGCCGTTCACGATGTAGAGTCCGCGTGAGGGCCGTTGCACCTCCTGACCTTGCAGGTTGTAGATGCGTCCTTGGCCGGCAGCGCTGTGGTCGGCATAGACGGTGGGCACGCCACTGCTCTGTCCGTCTACGAGATAGGCTGCCTGCAGGTTCACATTGCCGCCGTTGTCTACCTTCATGGCGTTCAGGTGTACGAATGTCTCGGTGTGGGCCTCACCCCTGTTGGTGGCCACGGTCTTCACAACGTCGAGGGGCAGTGCTATGGCCTGCAGGCTGGCATCCCAGTAGGGGTCGCTGGCGTTGAACGACACGATGATCTGCTTCAGCGAGCCGTGGTCTTCCAGTCGGTTGGCCAGCACGCGCAGACCGCTGCCGCTGCCGCGCAGCACCAGTGTGTCGTAGGGCGTCAGGTCGGCGAAGCGGTTGTAGTAGACGCCTGAGAATCCGGCCACCGTGCCGCCGCCGCCCACGTTGGAGCCCATGTTCCACTCGGTGTTCACGTTCATAATGGTGGGCTGGGCATTGGCGCCGGTGCCGTTCCATTCGTGGAACATATCGGCCGTGAGGCGCGTCCAGTGGGCGGGAGCCTCGAAGTCGTCCACGGCCACATAGTTCAGGATGCTGCTGAGCACGAACTCAGTGCGTGTGGGGAAATACTGTGTGAGCAGGCGCTGGCGCTCGGCCTGGTAGTGGTCGTCGACGGTATATAGCTGTCCGGCCGACTGCCAGCGGTGCACGTCGCGCCGGTAGTCGCCCCAGCGTGCCGCCTCGGCATAGAGGGCGTCGTGGACGTTGTTGTAGAGGCTGTCCCACACCTCGACCACCGTCGCCTGCCCGAGGGTTCCCTCCTCGGACAGCAGCTCCTTGGCCCGCTTGACGTAGCGACGTGCGAAGGAGGAGTTCTGGAGCAGGCTCTGGAAGATGCCTGTGGGGAACTGGCGGCCGTTGTTCTTGCTGAGCACGTTCTCGTACTCGCTCTCAAGGATAATCTCACTGTCCCAGCAGAGGAAGCGGAAGCCCTCGCTGTCGGCGCCTCGCCGGCGTATGGCGTACCAGTTGTGGTGATCCCAGTCGGTGTTGCCGCCATATTGGTTGATGAGCATATAGTCTATGAAGGCATCCACGTCGAGCAGCGCTTCCTGGTCGGGGTCGTCGTCGCCATTGGCGTCCTTGCCCTGCAGCTGGTAGTAGGCGGTGTTGTCATCGGGGGCGGAGTAGCCCACTGCTGTTGCCACGCTGACCATCTGCTCCCAGGCCTCCAGGTCGCCGTCGCTGGCTTCGATGTGGTTGCCGCCGCTCTCTTCAATCTTGATGACGTCGATGTCGGTCTTCGCTCCGCCGATATGGTCTTTGCCGAACTGGTCGTCCACGCGCTCGGCCAGGTTGTACATGCCCCAGTACATGCCGTTGAGGAAGAGGTTGACGTAGAGCGCATTCACGCTGGTGCGGCCCATTCGGCGCTGTATGCGGCGTGCCCAGACGTCGCGGGTGTACTGTGCCTTCTGGCGGTTGTTCTCGGCCCAGTGCTGCCAGGCGTTGCCGAAGTGGCAGCGCAGCACCAGCTGGTCGAACTTCTGCGGCTCGTCGGGACCGAAGACGGGATATTTGAGCGACTTGGCGCCATACTCCTCCTTGAACACCAGGCGGAAGGAGTGCTTGGGGTTCTTCTCGGCCAGACGGCCATGACCGCCGTGCAGCCGCAGGCCGCAGGTGGCTGAGAAGTCGATGGGCTGGGGCAGCACGTCGCAGCCGTCGGGGGTGAAGACCTCGATGGAGGCGGGCCGTGTCCAGCCGTGGCCGGTGTCATCGCCCACGGGGGGGCCGGTGAAGATGTAGATTCCGCCGCGGTCGGGGTCGTTCTCGTGGCTGAAGAGGTTGTCCTTGTCGGTGACGATGGAGAGCACGGGCAACGACTGCAGGCCCTGGGCTATCTTGGGGCGCAGGGTGGCATCGTCGGTCATCTCGGGATCCATGCCATAGTCAGCCGTGGCGGTGCCGCTGATCTGGGTGTAGCGTCCCCAGGTGTCGGGATAGCCCTGAGGTGTGCCGTCGAGGTTCATCACGTCGTCGACAAAGAGATAGGTGGCGGTGGTGACGAGCGACATCGGCACGCCGTCCTTGTAGGCGGCGGCACGGAGCAGGGTGGTGCCTTTGATGGCAAGGGGTGCGGTGTAAGCACGGCTCTGGGCTGTGGGCTCGCTGCCGTCGAGGGTGTAGCGCACGGTGAGCGAGGGGTCGCCGGCATCGATGGTCAGCGAGAACGGCTGTTGGTAGAACCCGTGGGGATGGCTCAGCTGCAGCTGCTGGGCAGCGGCAGTCCATGACCACAGGGTCATCATCGTCAGCAGGCATAGTGCCCGGAGGGTTGTCTTGGTCATTTTAGTCACGTTTCGTTTGGCAAGGGGTACAGGAATTCGGGAATCTTTGTCCACATTTGTATCATGCTTACTGGGCATCGGCAACGATGAGGAAGGCACCGTTCTGCGGAATCTCTACCTTCGCCGTCTGCTTCTTCAGGCGCAGGGGCTTAACGCTGCCGGCGAGGGTGGCGTCGTCGCTGTAGAGGGTGACGTTGGCGTTCTTCTGCAGCATGGGCAGGGTGATGGTCTGCTTCACAGGCTTCTCCTCGGCATTGATGCCGGCAATGTACCACTTGTCACCCGAGCGGCGGGCCATGATGATGTAACGGCCGGGATAGCCGTCGATGAACTGCACCTCGTCCCAGACGGTGGGCACCTGCTTCATAAAGTCGATGGCCCAGGAGGGAGCGTCGTCAAGGTTGTTAGGAGCCAGGGCAAAGTGCTGCACGCTGCTTTGGAACAGCACGGCGGTGGCCAGTGCATAGACGTCGCTGGTGCGGCGCGTGGTGCCGTGCTGGTTGTCGGCGCCGTAGTGCTTGTTCAGTGCAGAGCCGCCAAAGTCCATCGACCCCACGGTGTTGCGGATGAAGGTGTGGATGCAGGCGTTGCGGGCCTCGGCATCGCAAGCGCCCTGGCCGAAATGCAGGTTCTCGCTGGCCAGCACGGCCTCAGAGGCCACGTAATTCGGGTACATGCGCTCCCAGCCACGGGGGAGGGTGCAACCGTGGAAGATGACTTGCAGGCCGAAGTCGTTGGCATCGGTCAGGATGTCCTCGTAGAGCTGCATCATCGGCTGCTTGTCGCCGCCAAAGAAGTCGACCTTGATGCCCAGGATGCCATTCTTCTGCATCCATGCCATCTCGGCACGGCGGGCGGCGCTACGGTCCATCTTGTGGCGCGGGCCCTGCGGGGCGTCGTTCCACGAACCGTTCGAGTTGTACCAAAGAAACAGGCCCACACCCTTCGACTGGGCATAGCGCGACAGTTCCTCCATCTTCGGATAGCCTATCTGCGTGTCCCAGAGGGCATCGACCAGCACCGAGCGATAGCCCATGGCGGCGGCAAAGTCGATGTAGCGCTTCTGCTCGTCGAAGTTGCAGCTAGCGTCCATCTTGATAATCCACGACCACATGCCCTTGCCGTAGGTGTAGGCTCGCGATGCCTTGTACTTTGGCTGTACCAGGTCGTTGGCAATGGTGGTCTCGACGATGGGCTCCAGGCTGGTGCCCAGGGTGATGGTGCGCCACGGCGTAGCGGCAGGCAGACTGACAGAGGCCGTGGTGGTGCCCTGGCCGTTCATCTCGCCCGGCTGGGGGAAGCCTATCTTGTACTTCGCACCGCCATCGTTCAGCAGGCGGCAGGCCACATAACGGCCGTCGGTACCCGTCTCGGAGATGAGCACCCAGCCCTCACGTCCAGCCGTCTGCTTGGCCGATGCTGCCACCGGCACCTTGAACAGGCAGGGGAAGCTGTAGCCCTCGCCCCAGCCGTTCTTGCCCGTCTGGTCGTCGAGGGTGTAGCCCGTCTCGTAGCTGGGGGCAGTGCGGGCAAAGCCGCCCATGGGTCTGCTCTGAGGGCAGAGGAAGGTGGTGGTGCCGTCGGGCAGCACGAAGCCGCTGGCCTCGTCCTGTACAACCGCTACGAGGGTCTCGCCACCGCGGCCCTTCTTGGGATAGATGACGTAGCGATAGGCTACGTCGCGGCTGGTGATGCGGAACACCACGTCGAGGGCGCGGCGACCGTCCTTCTGGAACTGACACACGGCCTCGGTGGCCTCGTACTGCACGTGGCCCTGCTTCGTGGTCTTGATGCTATACTCATCGGTGACGGTCTTCACCTCGCACTGACCAAGACTGAGTCCCTGGGTCAGATCATCGAAGTTGGCCTTCACGCCGAGGGGCGACGGCAGGAGGAAGGCCTGGCCGTCAAGGCTGACGCGATAAGCGGGTTTGCCGCCATCATCGCTCACGACGACGGTCATGCGTCCGTCGGGACTTGCCAGCTCCTTCTCGGCGCCGCTGGCGGCTATTGCCGTCATCAGCACGACGGCCATTGTCATTATTTTCTTCATGCGCTTATTTGCTGTTATCTATCATCCTACAAGGCTAATTACTTAATCACTTTCTTCCCGTCCATGATGTAGAGCCCCTTCACGGGATGCTCCACAGGCCGCCCCTGGAGGTCGTAGTAGCGGCTGGAGGCCGGAGCCTCACGGGTGGCGTCGGTAATGGCTGAAACGGCACCCATGTACTTCAAAGCCGTGGGGCCTATCACCAGGTCGGCCCAAGGAGCATCGGCCGTATAGAACGTCACCTGGTAGCGGCCCGCCTCGTTGACGTCGAAGCGGAAGTTGTCGGTCGTCACGCCCGAGAAGGCGTTCGAAGCGCTGTTGCCGATGTTCGATGTCGGCGTCACCGTCTCTTCGTGTACGGTGACACCGGCTATGGTCTCAACGGCGATGCGCACCGGCGAGAAGTCGGCACAGTTCCAGTTGGCCAAACGGTGCGTCAGCTGGTAGTTGCCAGGCAGGAGCGTCAGCGTGGTGGTCGACTCCTTCGAGGCATAGCGGGCATAGCCGGCATTGGCCCTGCCCTCTTTGTTGCGGGTATAGAGGCCCCACTCAAAGGCATGAGGGTCGCCGGTAAGGTGGAACACGCGACTGCCCTGACTGAAGCCGTTGCAGTCGCCAACACGCTTCTCATCGCCGTCGTAGGTCATCCAGCCGGCAGGCACGCCGCCCTCGAAGTTCTCGAACACCTTACTATAAATATAATTACCCGTAGGCTCTTCTACCGTCACCGTCACCATGGCCTCGCCAGTGCGTCCCTCGTCGTCGGTGGCTACGGCACGCAGCTGGTGTGTGCCTACGGTCAGTCCTTCGATGGTAATCGTCGACGAGGTCTTGTCGGTGGAGTCTACCAGCTTGGAGCCGTCGTAGAACTCCAGCTTCGTCACCTGACCGTCGGGGTCGGAGGCGGTGGCTGTCATCTTCACGCTGGCCTCACTGGAATGGCCGCCCAACGTGACGAACCGCAAGCTGGACTGCGGCGAGGTGATGCGCACCTGTGGGTTTTTCAGCTCCAGCGAGTATTTCTTGCAGAAGTTCCATATCTCCTTGCCAGTGTAGACCTGCGGTTCCTTGCAAATCCAGTGGCCTTTGTCGGCCAGCTCCAGCAACTTCACCTCCACACCGTTGTTACCAGGGCCCCACGTGTGCATCTTGGCACCGCTGAAGCCATTGTAGTTGCTCACCACCTTGTCAGTCGTGGGGCAGCCGTTGTGCTTAATCCACGGGTTGAGCGCCGGCTGCACGCCACCGAAGTTGTCGGCCGTGCCCTGGATATGCAGCAGAGGAATGGGGCGCGTGCTGCTACTGGGCGTCACCACCGACGGACCGCTGCACGATACGAAGGCGGCAATGATGTTATGCATCTTGTTGATGGCATTGTATGTCAACATGCCGCCCATGGAGAATCCCCCCAGATAGATGCGGTTGCGGTCAATCTTGTGATCCGTCACCATCTTCTCGATGATGGCCTTGATGAAATTGATGTCGCGGTCGCCGCCTACGTCCCATGCCCTGTCGATACCATTAGGGAATACACAGACGAACTTGGCGGTGTCACATACGGCTTCCATGCTCACGTTGTCGTTCTTGAACTCGCTGTTCTGCATCCAGCCGGCATCCTGGTTGTAGCCGTGGCAGAAGATGAGCAACGGACGGTTTTCGCCAAGGTTCTTCGGCACAATGACATTGTACGAGCGAGAGGTTCCGTTCACGGTGATGTTGTCGGCCTGTGCCGACTGAACGCCTGTTGCCAGCACAGCCAGCAACAGCAGTTTGGACAGAGTTTGCTTCATCATATCGGTTAGTATTTTGTGGTTTGCGCAAGGAATCAACTACCGCCGTTGCGACGCTTCGGGCCCTGAGTCCGATGCCATCTACAGACGATGCTGCAAAGTTACACATTATTCCTCACACGCGCAGACTCCGTTTGTCTCATAGATATGCGCATACGTTGCATTCCCTGCGAAAAACGCGCAAGCCAGCCCCCACGAAGGACATCTGTCATCCCTACTGACACTGAGGGAGACGCTCGTCCCCACCCTACGATGCAGACAATAGCTCCAGGGCTCGGTTTTCGGCTGCCTCCATCTGCTGCCTTTCCCCGGGACCTTTGTCGTTCTGCCCGCAGAGATGAAGTATGCCGTGGATGATGACACGGTGCAGCTCCTCGTCGTAGGGCCTGCCAAACTGCTCGGCATTGGAGCGGACGGTGTCGAGCGAGATGACGATGTCGCCATTCAGCACATCGTCCTCAGAATAGTCGAAAGTGATGATGTCGGTATAGTAGTCGTGCTGCAGATACTGCTGGTTCACTTCCAGTATCTTCTTGTCGTCACAGAAGAGATAGCCCACTTCGCCCACGCGTTTCCCGTAGGTGGTGGCCACCCGGCGAATCCATGCGGTGGTGTCGCGCTTGCGGATGGCGGGCATGGCGACGTTCTCGGTGTTATAGGTAATCATAGAGGTAAGTGTTTATGAGTTATGAGGCTGTGGCAGATAGGCACTGACGTCCTGTCCGTAGTGCTGTAGCTCGCGCACCAGCGACGATGACACAGCGGCAAGGTGTGGCTCGGCATAAATGAGCACCGTCTCCACCTCGCCGTGGCTCAGCTGGCGGTTGACATCGGCCTGGTCGCGTTCGTACTCGAAGTCCTTCACCGAGCGCACGCCCTTCACGATGAAATGTGCGCCCTGCTGTCGGGCAAAGTCGATGGCCAGCCCGTAGTATGGCTCCACGCTGATGCGGGGCTCGTGGGTATAAATGCGTCTGATAGCCTCGGCCCGTTCCTCGGCAGAGGGCTGCCCGGGTTTGTTCACCTGCTGTCCCACGACGCCGATGACGAGGCGGTCGAACAGTGGCAGGGCACGTCGCACTATGGAGTCGTGACCTATGGTAAAGGGATTGAAGCTACCAGCAAAGACACCAATCATAATCAATGAGGAATGAGAAATGAGGAATGAAAAAATAGGGAATGAGAAATGAGGCTAGTCCGACTCCCGCTCAGCCGAAGAGGTCGGGCTGCATGATGTTCCCGCCGTAGGGGTTGCGGCCGAAGTGACGGTAGGCCAGTTCGGTGACCATGCGTCCACGGGGTGTTCGCTTGATGAAGCCCTCCATGATGAGGAACGGCTCGTAGACCTCCTCCACGGTGCCGGCATCCTCGCCAATAGCTGTGGCGATGGTGGTGATACCCACCGGGCCGCCCTTGAACTTGTCGATGATGGTGAGCAGTATCTTGTTGTCTATCTCGTCAAGACCGTATTTGTCGATGTTCAGCGCCGTCAGTGCCACGCGGGTGATAGCGGTGTCGATGCCGCCGTTGCCTCGCACCTGGGCAAAGTCGCGCACACGGCGCAGCAACGAGTTGGCGATACGGGGCGTACCGCGGCTGCGACTGGCAATCTCCAAGGCGGCATCCTCGGTGATGGGCACACTCAGCAGACGGGCCGAGCGCTCTACGATGGCACACAGCGTCTCGGGGTCGTAGTATTCCAGGTGCATGTTGATGCCGAAGCGGGCACGCAGGGGTGCCGTGAGCAGTCCGCTGCGGGTAGTGGCGCCTACCAGTGTGAAGGGGTTGAGGTCTATCTGTATGGAGCGGGCCGACGGGCCTTTGTCAATCATAATGTCGATGCGATAGTCCTCCATGGCCGAGTAGAGATACTCCTCTACGACGGGCGACAGTCGGTGTATCTCGTCGATGAACAGTACGTCGCGCGGCTCCAGCGAGGTCAGGATGCCAGCCAGGTCGCCGGGCTTGTCGAGCACGGGACCGCTGGTCAGCTTAAAGCCCACTCCCAGCTCGTTGGCAATGATGTTGCTCAGCGTGGTCTTGCCCAGGCCTGGGGGGCCATGGAGCAGGGTGTGGTCAAGGGGCTCGCCACGGTATTTGGCTGCCTCGACAAACACCCGCAGGTTCTCAACCACCTTCTGCTGGCCGCTGAAGTCGCCAAACGACAGCGGGCGAAGGGCGTTCTCAAAGTCCTTCTCACCACCGCCAAATCGTTCCTGGCGTATGTCGAAATCTTCGTCAGTCATGTATTGAAATCCTTAGTTATCGGTGAATGATTTCCGTTTCTGCTGCAAAGGTACGAAAAAACGGTTTATAAGCAAAAAGAAAACTCACTTTTCTTTGCATTTCCTGCTGTTTGCCCATTCGGCAACGCCTCGCGCCCCTTCCACGACCGTCCCTTCCGCTTGGCATGATTTATCCGATTGCACCTGCCATCGGCATTTGCTAAAACCGCATCACGCCCTGTTACGGTTCGTATCACGCCCTGTTACGGTTCGCAACAGGGCGTGATACGCTTTTTGGGCCAATGCTTCTTCCTCTCTTTCGTGTATTTCGATGCTGCAGGAAAGACTGCGATTATTCCATTATTCTTATAGTTTCAAATCCTGCACACACATTTCTTCCTGAGCAAATGATTAGTATGGATAAAGAATTGCAACAAAAACGAAAGTCGGAAAACGGAAAAACCACTAACTTTGCTGACACTACATCGCGTGCGCGAACATTTAATTATTAAATAGCCATCAAACCAATGAAAAAATTATTGTTAGCCATGATGCTTTTCGCTGCTACGAATGCCACGGCAGCTGTAGATCCCAACTTCTACATTTTCATTTGTTTCGGACAGTCGAACATGGAGGGTGCCGCCCGTCCAGAGGCTCAGGACTTGGCAAGCCCCGGCCCACGTTTCAAACTCATGCCCGCCGTAGACTTCCCCGACAAGGGGCGCAAGATGGGCGAGTGGTGCGAGGCCACCCCACCCCTCTGCCGGCCTAACACCGGCCTGACACCAGCCGACTGGTTCGGCCGCACACTCGTGGCATCGCTGCCCGAGAACATCAAGATAGGCGTCATCCATGTTGCCATCGGCGGCATCGACATCAAGGGTTTTCTGCCCGACAGCATACAGAGCTACATCAAGAGGGCACCAAACTGGATGAAGGGTATGCTCGAAGCCTACGACAACAACCCTTACCAGCGCCTGGTGACCCTGGCAAAGAAGGCCCAGAAGGATGGCGTCATCAAGGGCATACTGATGCACCAGGGCGAAACGAACACCGGCGACCCGAAATGGGCAGGCATGGTGCAGCAGGTGTACGACAACCTGCTTGGCGACCTGCAGCTGAAGCCCGAGGAGGTGAACCTCTACGTGGGAAACATCGTGCAGGCTGGAGGCAAGGGCGTGTGCATAGGCTGCAAGAAGCAGATTGACGAGCTACCGCAGACCATTCACACCTGTCAGGTCATATCGAGCGACGACTGCACTAACGGCCCCGACCGACTGCACTTCGACGCTGCCGGCTATCGCGAGCTGGGATGCCGCTACGGCGAGGCCGTGGCACGTTTCCTGGGCTACGAGCCGAAGCGCCCGCGTATAGACATGCCGAAGAAGATTGAGGTGCCTGCCGATGCCGTCACTGCCGAGACTGCCATCCCCGGCAATGAGTTCCCGAAGGTAGACAAGGAGCACCGCGCCTACTTCCGCATCCAGGCCCCGCAGGCCCGCAAGGTCATCGTTGACATCTGCAACAAGAAGTACGACATGCAGCCTGACGGCAAGGGCGGCTTCATGGCCGTCACCGACCCGCTGCCCGTGGGCTTCCACTATTACTTTATGAATATCGACGGTGTGAACTTCATCGACCCTGCTTCCGAGACCTTCTTCGGCTGCAACCGTGAGGCCGGCGGCATCGAGATACCCGAAGGTCCCGAGGGCGACTACTACCGTCCGCAGCAGGGCATTGCCCACGGTCAGGTGCGCAGCATCTACTACCACAGTCCCAACTCGAAGTTCGGCGAGTGGCGCCA
>JAILPA010000048.1 GCA_024690505.1 Prevotella sp. | reverse complement strand
CTCAGAATCCGCATTTAGCGAGTTCTGAGACTTTTGCTTTTCCTACGTCCGCCAAGTCACCGTGCGCGGTGCGGAGGAACCCTCCGCCAAACATCGCAACAGCTTGATTGGACTAGTAGAATGTAAGAAAAATTCAAATTTGCGAAAAGAGCCTCACAATGGGTCTTTTGGAAAAGGACAGCTTTGAGGGTGGAAAAGGACAGCTTTGAGGGTCAAAAAGCGGTACTTTTCCACCCTCAAAGCTGTCCTTCCCTTTTTGAAGAAATATCCGTGTAAAGAAAATTCAGTACCCGATTCAGTCTTGCATAGCTCATTATCTGTTCAAACCCATCATCGCAACATCAGATTGTAGGCCCCTGATAAAGGATGAAATTTGAAAATAGAAACCATTTTAGCGGACAGCTATATAAGTCATCTGAAAAGCTAATTAATCGGGTTACCAGTACAATAATCAAGGCGTTCGAGGCGTTATATTACCACGATGCAACGATTTTGCAATCTGTGTATGGTGCTGGTGGCCGCCCTGGTGCTCGCTTCGTGCGGGGCCGAGACGGCCATGAAGAAGGGCGACAAATTCTTTGCCCTGGGCGAATACTATGATGCCGCCACACAGTATAAGAAGGCCTACAGCCAGACCTCGGCAAAAGAAAAGCCTCTGCGCGGACAACGGGCCATGAAGATGGCCGAGTGCTACCGCCGCATCAACTACACCCAGAAAGCCATTGCTGCCTACAACAACGCCGTGCGCTACAAGCAGGCCGACACCACCGCCCTGCTCCACCTGGCGCAGCTACAGCTAAAGAACGGCTCGTACAAGGATGCCGAGAAAACTTTCCTGACGCTGGCCGACAGCTTGCATTTCAGAGTTGACAACCACAGGCCTGCTTCCACACCGCACAATGCGAACAACAGAGTGGGGGCAAGCTCAAAACTCTCAGCCCTACACTCCAAGCTATTAGTGGGGCTGGAATCGGCACGCATGGCGCCGCAATGGAAGGCCGAGGCCGAATACAGCGGCTACACGGTGAAGAAGCAGGAGCTCTTCAACTCGCGACGGGCAGAATATTCGCCCATGCTGGCAGGCGACGATGCCAACCAACTATTCTTCTCCAGCACACGCAACCAGGCCAAGGGCGACGAGCTGAGCGGCATCACAGGCACGAAGAATGCCGACATCTTCTTCTCGCAGAAGGACGACAAGGGCAAGTGGAGCAAGCCTGAGCCTATTGACAGCGAACTGAACACCGAGGAGGACGAGGGAGCCTGCACCTTCAGTCCCGACGGGAAGACGATGTACCTCACCATCTGCAAGACCGACCCCTCCTATCCCCGCTATGCACGCATAGCCACATCAGCACGCAGCGACGCATCGTGGGGCAAGGCCACCGAACTGGTCGTCACACGCGACACCCTCTCTACCTTCGCCCATCCTGCCGTGTCGCCCGACGGCCAGTGGCTATACTTCGTCACCGACATGCCGGGCGGACTGGGGGGCTACGACATCTGGCGGGCCGAGATGAGCAGTCATGGCGTGATAAGCATAGAGAACCTGGGGGAACCCATCAACACCCCGGGCAACGAGATGTTTCCCACCTTCCGGCCCAATGGCGACCTCTATTTCTCCAGCGACGGACACCCAGGATTCGGCGGGCTGGACATCTACTTCATTGAGAATGAGGCGCTAAATACAACGAACGATGAACCTGCCACCACGCCCGAACCCCGTGCGGCAACTAATGCCCAGCTACTGAACCACCCAGGATGGCCACTCAACTCGGCGGGCGACGATTTCGGCATGACCTTCGAGGGACTCCACAACCGAGGATACTTCTCGAGCAACCGAGGCGATGCACGCGGCTGGGACCACATCTACTCGTTCGAGAAGCACGAAGTGGTGCAGACGGTGAAGGGATGGGTCTACGAGAAAGACGGCTACGAGCTGCCCGAAGGACTCGTCTACATGGTGGGCAACGACGGCACAAACAAGAAAATCAGCGTACGCGGCGACGGCTCATTCGAAGAAGAGATCAAACCCGGCGTCAGCTACGTCTTCCTCGGCACCTGCAAAGGATTCCTCAACCACAAGGAGGAACTGCGTGTGGAGCCAGTGCTCGAGAGCGAGGAGTACGTGCTGCAGTTCCCACTGGCATCCATCACCGCACCAGTGCTCATCGACAACATCTTCTACGACTTCGACAAGGCCACGCTCAGGCCCGAATCGCAGGAAGCACTCGATAACCTCATCGCACTGCTGAACGAGAATCCCAACGTCACCATAGAACTGTCGGCCCACACCGATGCCAGAGGCTCCGATCAGTACAACGAGCGACTCAGTCAGCGAAGAGCGGAGAGCGTGGTCAACTACCTCATAGAACACGGCATAGCGGCCGACCGACTGTCGCCCGTGGGCTACGGCGAAAAGAAGCCAAAAGTCATCAGGAAGAAACTCACCGAGAAATACCCGTGGCTGAAGGCCGATGACGTGCTGACCGAGGAGTTCATCAATGCCCTCGAAGACGAGGAACAACGCGAAGAATGCCACCAGCTGAACCGACGCACCGAGTTCATCGTGCTACGCACCACCTACGGTATGTTCGATGCCGAGGGAAAAGTGAAGGAACAGCCAGCCAAGCCGCAGAAAGAGGAGACCCAACAGCCACAAGAAGACCTGTGGTAGCCAACCAGCAAGAATAACAACGCCCATGCCATCACGCCAGGTGTCAGAACGATTACAGTGCATCATGCCAGCATCAGAGAACACACTAACGAATGTCCATCATGCAGGTGTAAGCCTGCCCGAGGACTTCGTACAATCTACCCGCGAGCTGATGGGCGACGAGCGTTTCAACCATTATCTGGCTGCCTTTAGCGAAGAACCACCGGTAAGTATCAGACTGAATCCGCTGAAGAGTGCAACCATCCACCCGCAACCTTCACATCATCCTGTCCCCTGGTGTCCGCTGGGTCTCTACCTCACCACCCGACCAAACTTCACCTTCGACCCGTTGCTGCACGCCGGCTGCTACTACGTGCAGGAGGCTGCCTCGATGTTCATCCACCACATCCTCACCACAGCATCAATCGTCAGCCCTCACACTCCACTAAAGATGCTCGACCTCTGCGCAGCACCTGGCGGCAAGTCGACTTGTGCCATCAGCGCCCTGCCAAAGGGAAGCCTGCTGTGGACAAACGAACCCGATCACCGACGCGCCAGTATACTGCTCGAGAACATCACGAAGTGGGGCTACGACGGCTGCACCGTGACAAACAGCTATCCGCGCGACTACCGGGAAGCGAAGATACGCTTCGACATCATCCTCTGCGACGTGCCCTGCTCGGGCGAAGGCATGTTCCGACGCGACCCACAAACCATCAGCGAATGGAGCACAAAGAACGTGGAACGATGCTGGAGACTGCAACGCGACATCGTGAGCGATGCGTGGCAGTGTCTGCAACCTGGCGGACTGCTGATATACAGCACATGCACCTTCAACACCAAGGAGAACGAAGAAAACGTGCGATGGATTTTAGAGACATTCGATGCCGACATCATCGACGTACCCACACAGCCCGGGTGGGGCATCACTGGCTCGCTGATGCCAGGATTCAACGTTCCCGTCTATCGCTTCATTCCCGGCATCACCCGCACCGAAGGGCTGTTCGTGGCAGTAATGAGGAAAAAAACAGGTCAGGTCACGCACGTCCGCCCAAACCCTGCAGCACTCCGCCAAATCAATGCCAACGTTGCCCAGCAAGACTCAGCCAGCAGAAAAGGCACCGCCACCAACGGCCCGCAAGCCTCCGCCAGCAAGCAAATCATCCCACTCTCCTACCCACAGGCCATTGCCTACCTGCGCGGTGAGGCCCTCGTGCTGCCACCCGACGCCCCACGCGGCATCATCAACGTTGGCTTCATGGGGCACACCATCGGACAGGTGAAAAACCTCGGCACACGCGCCAACAACCTCTACCCCAAAGAATGGCGCATCAAGAGCAGCCACATGCCACAGGTTTACGAATCTATCCTTTGTTTGAATGAGTCGTAAATCCCATCTTTAATCGTACGACGATTTCTCATATTTTTGAGCCCCGCAAGACTGAAAAGTTGATTTCAGAAGCGCATAATTATTGAGAAATCGTAATAAAATTAACGTAAAATATAACTTTTTGATAAAAACGTTTGGCGTTTTGAAACTTATTACGTATTTTTGCAAACTGTAACAATACGTAAACTGGGTTCAGACGCCTCAGAGACACTATTGAAACGCCAATTTCAAGGGGTCAAACGTCAGGTGCCACCTATTATATTAATATAGCGAAAGCATAGAAAACTGAAATTGCTGAAGCAAAAACGACGGACAGAAACAGAAGGACAAGCGAAACAAACGAGAATAAACAATAACCAAACATTCATTAACAAAAAAAACGAGAGAGATTTTATGGAAAAAAGACTTATGACATTGGTGGCAATGCTCTTCCTGCTCGTAGGTGGAGCCTTTGCCCAGACTAAAGTCAATGGCACCGTAATTTCCCAAGACGATGGCCAGCCCGTTATCGGTGCTACGGTCACAGTGGTGGGAACTAACACTGGTGCTATCACGAATGCCAACGGTCAGTTCTCGCTGACCTGTCCGCAGGGAAAGAACATGCTGCGTATCACCTACGTGGGCATGGAGCCTATTGAAGTTAGCGCACGTCCGAACATGCGCATCATGCTGACCAGCGACTCGAATGCCCTCGACGAGGTAATCGTTGTGGCCTATGGTACTGCCAAGCGTTCAGCTTTCACTGGATCAGCCACTGAAATCAAGGCAACCGACATTAGCTCGCACGTCACATCAACCGCTACTACCGCCCTGGTGGGTAAGGTTGCTGGTGTGCAGGCAGTGAGCAGCAGTGGTGCTCCTGGCAGCGCTCCCACGCTCACCATCCGTGGTATCGGTTCGTATGCTGCATCGTCGCAGCCCCTGTACGTCATCGACGGTGTGCCCATGACCCAAGTATTGGCAACTATCAACCCGAACGATATCGAGTCGATGTCTGTGCTGAAGGATGCCTCGGCAAGCGCCATCTACGGTAACCGTGGTGCCAACGGTGTGATCATCATCACCACCAAGAAGTCGAAGGGTGCTGCCCAGGACGCTGAGGTGACATTCGATGCCAAGTGGGGTTCCAACTCGCGTCTGATTCCCCGCTACGACATTATCACCGACCCCGCTCAGTACTATGAGACTCACTACAAGGCCATGTTCAACAGCCAGTTCTACAATGGAAAGACCGCTGCTGAGTCTTACGCCTATGCCGACGCCAACCTGTTCAACCAGAACAACGGCGGTCTGGGTTATCAGGTTTACACTGTGCCCGATGGTGAGAAATTCATCGGTACCAACTTCAAGCTCAACCCCAACGCTACACTGGGCTACACCGACGGTCAGTACACCTATCTGCCCGATAACTGGTACGACGAGACCATTGGCAGCGCACTGCGTCAGGAGTACAACATCAACGTCAGCGGTAACACCGGACGCCTGAGCTACTACGCCAGCGCCAGCTACCTGAACGACGGTGGACAGGTGACGAAGTCGAAGTTCGAGCGCTACACCGCCCGTACCAACGTGGAATATCAGGCTAAGAGCTGGTTGAAACTCACAACCAACATGTCGTTCACACACCGTATCAGCCAGACCCCGTCCTACAGTTCTTCCTACGGTTCGTCAGGCAACATGTTCTATCTTGCCAACTCTATCGGTGCCATCTATCCTCTGTACACACGTGATGCCAATGGCAACATTATGAAGGAGGGTGGCCGCACCGTATACGACACGAACAACACCAACTTCAAGCGCCCCAGCTTCGTAGGCAACGCTGTTCGCGACAATGAATACAACGACTACAACAGCTTCGCTGACATCTACTTCGGACAGTGGGGTATTGAGATTACTCCTCTGGAAGGCCTGAAGCTCAATGCCAACCTGAACGCTAACGCCATCAACTCACGTGCCACAGAGCTCTACAGCCGTTTCGCAAGCGGTAGCTCCACCGACGGTGAGGTATATGTTGAGTCCGACCGTACGTTTGCTGTGAACCAGCAGTACCTTGCCAACTACACACGTCAGTTCGGTCTGCACAACGTGGGTATCCTGGCTGGTTACGAGCAGTACAAGTACAAGACTCAGGAGCTCTATGGTGATCACACACACCTGTTTGATCCCTACATCGGTGAGCTGAACAACGCCAAGGGTCCCAACGCAAACAAGAGCCTGGGCTCACTCACTGACAACTACATGACCGAGGGTTATCTGGCACGTGCCACCTACGACTACGACAACCGCTACTTCGCCAACGCCAGCATCCGCCGCGATGCTTCTTCAAAGTTCGCACCCGGACACCGTTGGGGTACATTCTGGTCGGCAGGTCTCGCTTGGCAGATCAACAAGGAAGCATTCATGAAGGATGTGAAGTGGGTGGACCTCCTGAAACTGAAGGCCAGCTACGGTGAGAACGGTAACGACCAGGGCATGGGCTACCACGCCTACGCTGACCGTTACACCACCACTTACAACGAAGCTACAGGTCAGTTCGCAGTAACCATGTCAGCCAAAGGTAACGACGAGCTGACTTGGGAGACGAAGAAGTCGTGGAACTTCGGTCTGGAATTCTCACTGTTCAAGTATCGTTTGAACGGTAGCATCGAGTTCTACACCGGCACCACCAGCGATTTGCTCTGGCCCAAGAGCGTGCCCCTGTCATCAGGTCTTATGGTCAGCGACTACAACGCCAATATTGGTACGTTGCTGAACCGAGGCATTGAGGTTTCTCTCGATGGAACCGTCATCAAGACGAGGGACTTCCAGTGGGATTTGAACGCCAACCTCTCGCACAACCACAACGAGTTCACCGAGCTCGACCCCGCTATTGCAACAACCGGTATGCGCTACTCTAACTCCATCATCCGCAAGGGTGGTTCGCGCTACGAGGCTTACATGGTTAAGTATGCTGGCGTAGACAAGACCAACGGTCGCGCACAGTACTGGAAGGCATACGTATGGGATCCCAGCGAGGAGAACATGGCAAAGCCCGAAGACCAGCGTGCTCTCATTGCCACGAAGAATGCCTACGGTGATGGCCCCATCATCCGCGAGGAGCTGACCTACGATATCACCGAGGCTACACGCTACGACCTGGGCAGCACACTGCCTAAGGTGATGGGTGGTTTCGGAACCTCTATTCGCTACAAGGACTTCGACCTCAACGCACAGTTCTCATACCAGCTGGGTGGCAAGTTCTACGACGGTTCTTACCAGCAGCTCATGCACAACGGACAGGAAACCGGTCACGCCATGCACAAGGATCTGCTTAAGGCTTGGAGCTACGACAACCCCAACTCGAACATTCCTCGTCTGAGCACTGCTGCCATCGACGATCCTGGTGTTGCTTCACAGACACCTTACGACCGTTTCCTCACCAGCAGCAACTACCTGTGCCTGAACAACCTCACACTGGGCTACAACCTGCCGAAGAGCCTCATCGCTCCTCTGACACTCCGTGCCGTACACGTTTACTTCGCAGGCGAGAACCTCTTCCTTCTGACCAAGCGTAAGGGTATGGATCCCCGTTACAACTACGGTATTGGTAGCATGACCTCCGGTGGTGGTCTGGCTTCTGGATCGTATGCAGCTATGCGCTCTCTCACAGGCGGCATCACGGTGACGTTCTAACATAAAGCAAAACGATAAACGATAAAGAGTATAAAGAATATGAAACTATATAGAATTTCATTTGCAATGCTTGGCGCAGCACTTCTGACT
>JAILPA010000042.1 GCA_024690505.1 Prevotella sp. | reverse complement strand
GATTGCCCTTGTAGTAGGCAGCGAAGTCGCGCCCCAGATGTCCGCTGTCCTTAATAAACGTCTCGAAGAAGCCCATGTTGTACTTGTCCTGGTACCCTTCCACGATGTTATCAACATCGCGGCCCCTTCCCTTCTTCGAGTCGTAGATGAATGCACGATAAGTGGTATTGTTCTCAATCATCCAAAGATTGGGGAAATGCTCGATGATGTAGCAATAGCCATTGACGCCCCATTTCTTGTTAGGCCCACCAATCCAATAGACGCGAATCTTCGATGCGATGTCGGGTGCATCGTGCAGCGCCTGCGCCACGTCTTCCAAACAACCCCATACCAAGACATAGAGTGGGCGAGGGTCTTGCTTGCGGGCTTGCTTTACAATCCATTCGCTACCTTCAGTAGGCTCACCATAACCGCATGGTGGCAGTTCGTCTGTGCGTCCCTGCTTCACCAGTTTTCGCAATGCCTTGGGGGTCATGAGAACAAAGAAATTTGTTCTTTTTTTGCCGAGACGGAGTATCCTCGCGCTCGAATGAGCGCAAATATACGCAATAAATCCCAAACCGACATCATTTCGGCTTGGGATTTAATGTTTTTTCTGAATACTGTTTTTACTTTCTTCCTATTTCTGGGTCATATACATAGACAGCAGTCAGAAAAATGGTTAGCGACAAGGAAATAATAAGTATAATGCGGCAGGATGCGGAAAAGGGATTCCGACTGCTGATGGCAAGCTACAAGGAGCCAGTGTATTGGCATATCCGCCGACTAGTGGTGAGTCATGCCGATGCTCAGGATGCAGCACAAGATGCATTCGTCAGGATATTCCGCAACTTCCAACAGTATAATGAGGCAAACAGCTTTAAAGCCTGGATATTCCGCATAGCCACCAATGAGGCTCTCCGACTATTGGGTAAGTTGAAGAACAGTACGATGCTCTCGCTCGACGACGTTACAGCCGACATGTTGGGTACGAAAGCCGATGGGCACTTCGACAGTAGCGACGCTATCACGATGAAGTTGCAGCAAGCTATCCTCCATCTGCCCGCCAAGCAGCAACTGGCCTTCAACCTTCGCTATTACGACGAAATGACATACGAAGAGATAGCGGAAGTGGCAGGCTCAACGGCAGCCAGCATGAAGGTGAGCTACAATATCGCCAAAGAGAAAATTATCGCATACATGAATAATAATGATTAAGGATATGGATAAGACATTTGATTTTGAACAGGTAGGCAAAAGGATGCCTTACAATGTGCCTGACGGGTTCTTCGACCAGTTGGAGCAGAACGTGATGGCAGAGATAACGGCAGATAATACTGCCACTGAAAAGCCGAAGGTCAAGGCTCGCACCGTGAAGATGACTTTCCGTATTCTCCTCGCTGCTGCCGCTGCTGTTGCACTGTTCTTTGTCGTCACTAAGAATCTGCCCAATGACGATACTCAGGCTGACACCTTTGCAAACGTGGAACTGGCCTACAATAACCTCAGCAATGAGGATCAGGAGTTCCTGATAGAAATATATGAAGAAGACGTCTTTCTAATAGAGAACGAAGAAATGGATTATTAACTTATCAACACAAAAATAATGAAGAATATCGTAAAAATCGCACTCTGCGCCATCATGATGGCCGTGTGCACCACTGCCGTACAGGCACAAGACAACAACCCAAGTAACAAACAACGCATGAGCCGCGAACAGCTGGCCGAGAAACAGGGCAAGTATATCGCCCGCGAGCTGGCATTTGACGAGCAGACCACACAGAAGTTCCTCGCCACCTGGCTTGATTATCAAAAAGAGGTATGGGCACTCGGCCCGCGACTGAAGAAGCACGACAAGGATTCGCAGACCGATGCCGAAGCCGAGCAGGCCATCAAACAGCGCATGGAGCGCAGTCAGAAGATTCTCGACCTGCGCGAGAAGTACTACAAAAAGTACAGCGCATTTCTGACCCAAAAGCAGATAGAGCGCGTCTATGAACTGGAGCACAAGGCTATGAAAAAACTCTCGAAGCGCGGTCAAGGACACAGTAGACAGCGCACCTCAGCACGTCACACCACTACACGCCACCATTCCCGCCGATGAAATGACTGCTCATGCCCTTCATGCTTGCCACGCTTATGGGTGTGGCAGGCTTTGCTGATGACGACCGCTTCTCCCGCGAGACGTTCACTCTTGGAGAAACCACGCTTCATTTCCGTTTGGCTGACATCTGCCACAATGGCACGGAGAAGCCTATCCTTGTGCTTTATCTGCATGGAGGCACAGCCCGTGGCGACGACAACGAAGCACAACTCAGCTATTTCCCCGACTTCTATGCCGCTGCCATTTACGATTTGTACGGGCGTAAAGTCAGTAGCCCAAG